>CAZBBZ010000509.1:0-2135 GCA_964489925.1 uncultured Rhodobacterales bacterium | reverse complement strand
GAGCGACCAATGATCTGCATGGGATAATTCCACGGCACGATATGCCCGGTAACGCCGTGCGGTTCGCGCAGGGTCATCACCGTATAGCCGTCCAAATAGGGAATGGTTTGCCCATGCACCTTATCAGCGGCCCCGCCGTAAAATTCCAAATACCGTGCCAGCGCGACCGCATCATTGCGCGCTTGGGTTAAGGGCTTGCCCACGTCTATCGCTTCAAGACGGGCCAAGACCTCGACCCGTTCACCGACAAGGCGCGACATCTTTTGCAACACCCGCCCGCGTTCTGCGGCGGTGGATTTGCCCCAATCTGATGTTAACGCTCGGCTTGCCGCATCCACGGCGGCATCAACATCCGTGACACTTCCTTGGGCAATTTCACCGATGATTGCGCCGCGCGACGGGTCTTCGATTGGCAAATAGGACTTGGTGTGCCCGGCAACCCAAGCGCCATCCAAAAACACCAATGACGGATCAAACCAAAGATTGCTAAGCGCCATGCGCCTCTCCTCCACCGTTTTTTAGACAAGTGTTAGCGAGCGCATCTGCAAGTGGCAATCACAGCGTTCATGCGGGACGCGGGTTAAGGCGTCCAGTTTAGGAAGTTTTCAATCAAGCGCAGGCCGGTTGCCTGACTTTTTTCCGGGTGAAACTGCGTGCCAACAACGTTGCCCTTCGCCACGGCTGCGGTAATCAACCCGCCGTGATCCACCCGCGCAATCACGTCACTTGGCCGCTCTGCGCGCAGGGCATAGGAATGCACAAAATAGGCGTGCGCCCCAGTATCCAGCCCGTCAAAAAGCGGGTGCTGCTCGAACTGCAGCGCATTCCAACCCATATGCGGGATTTTCAACGCAGGATTGGCCACCTCAATCGGTTGAACCTCTCCGGGGATCCAGCCAAAGCCCTTTGTTGTGATGCCATGCTCATGGCCTGTGCTGGCCAAAAGCTGCATGCCAACGCAAATGCCAAAAAAGG
The DNA here is from genome assembly GCA_964489925.1 of uncultured Rhodobacterales bacterium. GTDB lineage: Bacteria > Pseudomonadota > Alphaproteobacteria > Rhodobacterales > Rhodobacteraceae > CAYLLD01. Next base: position 1,160 of record CAZBBZ010000509.1, on the reverse strand, counting down.
GGCGCGCCTTTACGGTTACAGCTTCAACAATCGCATCCGCCATACCGTCAATCGCCATCAGCCCCGCGTGACAATCGCCAAAGGCACCCACACCGGGCAGCACAATGCGGTCTGCGCGGGCCACATCTTCGGGCCGCGCGCTGACGCTGACGTCACTGGGATCACGTGCGACCCGCTGAAAGCTCTTTTCAGCCGAGCGCAAGTTGCCAGAGCCATAATCGATAATGACCGTTTTCACAGCGTGCCCTTGGTGGACGGAATGACGTTCGCTTGACGTGGATCGGTTTCTAATGCCTCGCGCAACGCACGTGCCACGGCCTTAAAGGAGGCTTCCGCCACATGGTGCGCGTTGAACCCGTCAAGCCGTTCCACATGCAAGGTCATACGTGAATTGATCGCAAAGGCATTGAAAAACTCGCGCACCAATTCGGTGTCGAATGTCCCAATCTTTGCCGCGTCAAACGCGACCTTCCACACAAAATAGGGCCGCCCCGACAAATCAAGAGCCGCACGCACCAAAGCATCATCCATCGCAAGATGGAACGAGCCATACCGCCGAATACCCGCTTTATTGCCAACCGCCTCCAACAGCGCTTCGCCCAAAGCAATGCCCACATCTTCGACCGAGTGGTGATCGTCGATATGCAAATCACCCTTGCAGCGGATTTTCATATCAATCAGCGCATGGCGGGCCAGTTGATCCAGCATATGATCGAAAAAGCCGATCCCTGTGTCCACATCGCAGGTGCCGGTCCCATCAAGATTGATCTCGACGTGAATATCGGTCTCATTGGTTTTTCGCGTGATCGCCGCTTTGCGCATAACATTGGCCTCTTTAGGATGCGCGTCGTTATAGAAGCGCGCGGGCAGGGTTGAAAGCCCCGTTTGACGGAGTTTTTCGCCCCCGTGACCTTGATGGGGCAGCAGTAACGGTATTGCGGCGAGATTGGCATCAAGCAGATCAAATTGATGGATTTTGTAAAGGATTGTGAATTATAATGTTAAAGCGCGGAGTCTGCTGATAAAATGCCTAAAATTACCACATATTGTGGACAAACCTGTGGATAACCCTGTTCAAAACACAAAAAATAGTGTAACGTCGTAAATTAATTCAAGAATTAGTAGAGTAAAGATGAAACGTCGAAAGCAAATTGCTGCAT
>CAZBBZ010000508.1:0-2138 GCA_964489925.1 uncultured Rhodobacterales bacterium | reverse complement strand
TTTGATGTGCCCCAGAGTGAGCGTAACGATAGCGTTATCGAAGAAGAAGACGCCAAGTCGCTAAAAGCGTAGCGTCCAATCTTTGCAATGAGAATTAATGCCCGCCCCATCCGGCGGGCATTTTCATTTTGGTGTGGTCAAGGGCAGGCATTTTCGCGAGCAAACGATGGACAGCGCATTGGCTGCACGATAAACGATCCGGGCTGCTAGTAACGGAACAAAACGATGACCAGCCTGAACGATATCCGCGCGAAATTCCTTAGCTATTACGAGGAAAACGACCACCAGATTGTGCCAAGCTCCTCGCTGGTGCCAAGCAACGATCCGACGTTGATGTTCGTGAACTCTGGCATGGTGCAGTTTAAGAATGTTTTTACCGGCGTCGAAAGCCGCGACTATGCGCGGGCCACCACGTCGCAAAAATGTGTGCGGGCAGGTGGTAAGCACAACGATTTGGACAATGTTGGCTATACAGCGCGCCATTTGACGTTCTTTGAAATGCTCGGGAATTTTTCATTTGGAAATTATTTCAAAGAAGATGCGATTCCCTTTGCTTGGAACCTTCTGACCCGCGAATTTGGGATCAACAAAGACAAGCTTCTGGTCACGGTTTATCACACGGATGACGAGGCGGCGAATATTTGGAAAAAAGTTGCAGGTCTGCCAGATGAGCGGATCATCCGCATCGCCACGGATGACAATTTCTGGATGATGGGCGCGACTGGTCCTTGTGGTCCGAGCAGCGAGATTTTTTACGATCATGGCCCCGGTGTGTGGGGCGGACCACCGGGCAGCGCGCAAGAAGACGGTGATCGGTTTATCGAGATTTGGAACCTTGTGTTTATGCAGCACGAACGGTTCGAGGATCAGCCGCAGCGCGATTTGCCAAAGCCGTCGATTGATACGGGCATGGGCATGGAACGCTTTGGCGCGCTTTTGCAAAAAGGCAGCCACGACGTTTTTGAAACAGACACCATGCGCGCGTTGATCGAGGCGTCCGGACATGCCACATCGACGGACCCTGATGGGGACATGAATGTCTCGCACCGGGTGATTTCGGATCACTTACGCTCGTCTTGTTTTTTGGTGGCCGAAGGTGTGCTGCCGTCCAATGAAGGACGCGGCTACGTTTTGCGCCGGATTATGCGCCGCGCCATGCGTCATGCGCATCTTTTGGGGGCAAAAGACCCGGTGATGCACAAACTGGTGGGTGCCTTGGTGCAAGAAATGGGCCAAGCCTATCCAGAACTGGGCCGTGCGCAGGCGTTGATCACCGAAACTCTGGAACATGAAGAAACCCGGTTCAAGGCGACGTTGGATCGTGGCCTGAAGCTGCTGGATGATGAGTTGGATGGTCTGTCAGGCAAAACTTTGGCAGGGGAGACGGCGTTTAAGCTTTATGACACTTACGGGTTCCCGCTGGATTTGACCCAAGATGCCTTGCGCGAAAAGGGGCTAGAGGTTGATGTTGCCGGGTTTGAAGCGGCGATGGCAGAACAAAAAGCCAAGGCGCGTGCGGCTTGGACCGGGTCTGGTGATGCGGCCACGGACACGGTTTGGTTTGATGTGGCATCAGATCAGGGCGCAACGGATTTTCTGGGCTATGAACATGAAAAAGCCGAAGGTTTGGTCACTGCGATTGTGAAAGATGGGGCGACGGTCAAATCTGCCAAGAACGGGGACGAGGTGTCCGTGGTTCTGAACCAAACGCCGTTCTATGCGGAATCTGGTGGCCAACTTGGGGATCACGGCGTTCTGCGCGCAGGTGATGTGAGTATGACGGTCACGAATGCGCGCAAAATTGAGGGCGTGTTCATCCATGATGGCGTTGTCAGTGGCGGCGCTCTGACAGTTGGAGATGCAGTTGAAGCGACTGTAGATCACGATCGCCGTTCGGCAATTCGGGCGAACCACTCTGCCACCCATTTGGTGCATGAAGCTTTGCGCCGCGCACTTGGGGATCACGTAGCGCAGCGCGGCTCTATGGTTTCGCCGGATCGCTTGCGGTTTGATTTCGCTCATAACAAGGCGATGGATGCGGATCAGATTGCCACCGTTGAAGCAGAAGTGAATGAGTTTATCAGGCAAAACACGGCCGTTGAAACTCGTGTGATGTCGATTGATGATGCGCAAAGTTT
>CAZBBZ010000507.1:0-2171 GCA_964489925.1 uncultured Rhodobacterales bacterium | reverse complement strand
TTTTCAGGCGTCAGATCGGTCAACATATGGCGGATGTTGTTCGAATAGAGGTTCGAGGACTGCGTCGCCATCCGGCTTGGGAAATCAGTATAGCCGATCACGGTCACGCCGTTATCGCTTTCGATTTTCTCATCCATCACGGTCAGTTCGCAGTTTCCACCGCGCTCGGCCGCCAGATCGACGATCACCGAACCGGGCTTCATAGCCGCAACCATTTCTTTGGTCCAAAGCACAGGGGCATCACGCCCCGGAATAAGCGCCGTGGTAATCACGATGTCGATATCCGGTGCCAGCTCCATGAACTTTTCAAGCTGCTTTTCGCGGAACTCAGGGGACGACGGGGCCGCATAGCCGCCCGTTGCCGAACTATCCTGCGCATCCTCAAAGTCGAGGTATACAAATTCTGCGCCCATGGAATTGATCTGCTCTGCCACTTCGGGGCGCACATCAAAGGCGTAAACAATCGAACCAAGCGATGTCGCCGTACCGATCGCAGCCAAACCAGCAACACCAGCACCAACCACAAGAACTTTCGCTGGCGGCACTTTACCCGCTGCGGTCACTTGGCCCGTAAAGAAACGGCCAAAGTTGTTGGAGGCTTCGATCACCGCGCGGTAACCCGCGATATTGGCCATGGACGACAAGGCATCCATTTTCTGAGCCCGCGAAATGCGTGGCACCATGTCCATCGCGACCGCTGTTGCGCCCTTTTTGTTCAGCGCGCTCAGCAATTTTTCGTTTTGTCCCGGATATAGGAACGAAATCACCGTCTGCCCGTCGCGCGTGCGCTTAACTTCTGTGTCTTCCGGTGGGCGGACCTTGACGATCACATCCGCTTCTTTCCACAAAGCCGCGGCGGTTTTTACGACCCGAACACCCGCCGCTTCATAATCTGCGTCGGAAAATCGTGCGCGTATTCCGGCACCGCTTTCGACAATACAATCATGGCCAAGCTTTTGAAGTGCTGCGGCACTTTCAGGTGTCATTGCAACGCGGTTTTCATCCGCGCCCAGTTCTTTTGCTGCCCCTACAATCAAGAGAGCCTCCTCATCGCGTTTGCGTTTTAATTACTTCGATCTTCGATACACTGCGGGAAACGCGCCCCTAGCATCTTGTCTATAGAACAACCAGCCAATGCATCATAGTGATTTTGAATCCAAGCCTGCACAGGCTTAGACGCGCTTCTTTTCTACATTATTTGAGGTTTTTTATAGGCAGGGCGCAGAAATTGCTTAATGCGTCCAAACAGCGCGGCGTTGATGCGCGAAGTTATCGCCATACCCGCCGGGGCGCAAAATATGTTCGCGCTTGTTTGGCTCTTGCACAACAAAGGCCAAATCGTTCTTTTCCGCATGAGCAATCGCGGCTTCTTTGCTTTCAAAGGTCAGTTTCACCTGCCCTTGCATATCGCCAGAACTGGTCCAGCCCATCAAGGGATCAATGCGACGACGTTCTTTTGGCGCGAACTCCAAAACCCAAGTTTTGGTTTTGCCCTGCCCTGATTGCATCGCGTTACGTGCAGGCTGGAAAATTCGTGCGAGTGTCGACATCACTAAATCCGTTGGTTCATTCAAGGGGTGGTATAGCAAAAACCGCGCGCCCTTCTCAAGACAAAAGACCTGCGAATTTTCATGACATCCCAAAGGTGTCCAATAGGTAAACAGCGATCAACTTAAGTATCGCTGTTTTGAGTATCTTTGAGGGGGTGTTTGGGGCAAGTTGGTCGCCAACCGAACGCGAGGGAGCGAGGGGTGGGGTGGGTGGTGCTGCGTCCGCTTGACGACCGTCTTGCTGCTTGCCATTTATGGTTAACTCGAAACCCGAAATACCGCAAGAGAATTATTCGCATAAGTTGCTTATTTTTTCTCAAATACAACTTAAACGTTTAACGCTTTCTTTACCTTTTCAGAGCCTTAGCCGAAAAACACCACAAAAAGCCTGTAAAATAGGGGTGCAGCATGGATGCCAAGACCACAGATGAAATGCCAATGATGGTTGCCCCTTCCGTAAGGGATAAGCTGGAAGCGGGCAAACCCATCGTCATGCACACAGAGTTTGAACCCGCAGGCGACCAACCCACCGCCATAAAAGAGCTTGTGGCAGGGGTTCAGGACGGTGAACAGAATCAGGGGCTGCTGGGGGCAACGGGGACGGGCAAGACCTTCACCATG
>CAZBBZ010000506.1:0-2171 GCA_964489925.1 uncultured Rhodobacterales bacterium | reverse complement strand
CGAAGACCATCGGTCAAGAGGGAAAAGATGTCAGAAAATTGGTCCAGCATGAGCGCATGCGATCTTGGGCGCGGTATCCATTACGGCGATATCGACCCGGTTGAACTGACAGCCCATTTCTTGGCGGCGATCAAAGCTCACGCACATAGGGAAACGATCTACGCCCGCTGGACCGAAGAGCGTGCAATGGCCGAAGCGCAATCCGCCAAATTGCGCGCTGAACACGGGACCCGGCGCAGCCTTCTGGATGGGGTGCCGATTTCATGGAAAGACCTCTTTGATACCGCTGGCACTAAAACCGAAGCCGGCAGTACTCTCCTAAAAGACCGCACCCCGACCCGCGATGCCCATGTGCTTGAAACCGCGACCGCAAAGGGGCTGGTCTGCCTTGGCAAAACCCACATGAGCGAACTTGCCTTTTCCGGCCTTGGGGTCAACCCGGTGACCGCCACGCCGCCCAATATCAACGGCTTTGACCTCGCCCCCGGTGGCAGCTCTTCCGGGGCTGCGGCATCCGTTGCCTTTGGGCTAGCAGCAGCAGGTATTGGCTCGGATACAGGCGGCTCAGTGCGCATCCCGGCGGCTTGGAATGATCTGGTGGGCTTGAAAACCACCACCGGGCAACTGTCCCTGAAAGGCGTCGTCCCTTTGTGCGAAATGTTCGATACTGTTGGCCCGATCTGCCGCACGGTTGGCGACGCGGCCCAGCTCTTTGCGATCATGGCCAATACGCCAATCGTGGATTTGCGCGTGCCCTCTTTGAAGGGGCGTCGTTTCGTGATCTGCGAAACCGTCGCGCTTGATGACTGCGATCCCAAAGTGGTCGAGGCCTTTACCAAAACCGTCACCACCCTGTCCGAGGCCGGAGCCGAGGTCACGATGGACAAGTTCGACGAAGTCGAACAGGCGTTGCCGCTTTCAGGCGCGCTTTACACAGCCGAAGCCTATGCCACATGGGGCCGCGAGATCGAGGCCGAGCCCGGTCTGATGTACGACCGCATCCGCGAACGCTTTGCCGCGGGTAAATCTGTATCCGGCGTCGATTATGTGCGCGCATGGCAAAAACTACACAAACTGCGCGCCAGCTTCCTGCAAAAAATCTCCGCCTTTGACGGGGTGCTAATGCCCAGCTCACCAGTGCTGCCACCCAATGTGCCAAAGCTGCTGGCCGACAATGACTATTTCACCACGCAAAACCTGCTGGCCCTGCGCAATACGCGCATCGGCAACCTCTTTGACATGTGCGGCCTAAGCCTGCCCACAGGCACCCCAAGCGTCGGGCTAATGATGATGGCCCCCCCGAATAAAGAAAGCCATCTTTTGCGCATGGGCCGCGCCGCAGAACTGGTGCTGACTGGAGAATAAGTTGGGGGAAATAAGTCTATTCTTCCTCTTGCTAAAAATACCTCGGGGCGTGTGAGGGGTAGCACCCCTCACTCCAAGTAAAGTCGCGCGGGCGAGCATCCGCTCGCACGCACCGCTTAGATCAAAGAAACCCAAAGGGGGCAATTATCGGTGGCAAACACGCCGCACCAAAAGCCTTGGCGCGACGACCCTCTGGACCCGGCGGCCCATCATCGCTACTATCCTCGTCAATAAGGGGCGTTAGACCCCATGACTTGAGGCAAAATAATGCAGTTTCCCCAACGGTTCTCGGACCTGCCGGAATATGCTTTTCCGCGCTTGCGTGCATTGCTTGATAGCCATGCGCCTGGGGGCGACGTGGTGCATATGACCATCGGCGAGCCACGGCACGCGCCCCCGGCGTTCGTGTCCGGCATCATTGCGGACTATGCTAACGAATTTACCAAATACCCCAATAACAATGGCACCGACAAAGTGCTCAGCGCAATCGCGACTTGGATCGCGCAGCGCTATGGGGTGGAACTCGCATCTGATAAACAGATCATGCTGCTTAACGGCACCCGCGAGGGGCTGTTTAACGCCTGCCTTGCGCTCTGCCCGGAACAGAAAAACGGGCAATCGCCGCTGGTTCTGATGCCCAACCCGTTTTACCAAGTCTACGCCGTGGCCACCCTGACCGCCGGGGCCACCCCGGTTTATCTACCGGCCGAACCGAACCACAACTTCCTGCCCGATTTCACCCAACTGCCCGGCAGCACGCTGGACCAGACCGCCATTGCCTATATCTGTTCGCCCTCCAACCCCCA
>CAZBBZ010000505.1:0-2177 GCA_964489925.1 uncultured Rhodobacterales bacterium | reverse complement strand
GGGTTTTAATTCAGTCGCGCAATTGCAACCAGCTGTTTGAAAGCATGTTTGCCTGTTTCCGCCTTGGGGCAGCTTGGGTGCCGGCTAATTTTCGCGGTGCGCCAGATGATTTGGCTTGGATGGCGGAGCTTTCTGGTGCCAAGTTGTTGTTGTGCGAAGCGGCATTCCCTGAACACGCCAAGATCGAAGGGCCAGACCATCTGATTGCCATCGGCACAGCGGATTTCGCACCAGATATTGACGAGTTGATGAAAACCGCAGAGGCAGCCCCGCCTTTAGCAGTCGTTGACCGCGATGATCCTTGCTGGTTCTTTTTTACCTCCGGCACATCGGGGCGGCCCAAAGCCTCGGTTCTGACCCATGGCCAAATTGGTTTTGTTATCAATAACCATCTTTGTGATCTGGTGCCGGGCACCACCCATGAGGATGCCTCTTTGGTGGTTGCCCCCTTGTCCCATGGTGCGGGCATGCACCAGCTGATGATGGCGGCACGCGGCGCACCGACCATCCTGCCAGTGGCGACAAAATTCGACACCGCCGAGATTTGGGGCTTGGTTGAGCGCTGGCGCGTGACCAATATTTTCACGGTGCCGACGATTTTGAAAATGCTCGTTGAGGCGCCGGAGGTCACGACCCACGATCATTCCAGTTTGCGCTATGTGATCTACGCCGGGGCGCCCATGTACCGGACAGATCAGATCAAGGCGTTAGAGGTGCTTGGCCCGGTTCTGGTGCAATATTTCGGATTGGGCGAAGTGACCGGCAGTATCACAGTTTTGCCCCCGCAAGAGCATTCGGCAACCACGGATGCACGCGCTGGCACCTGCGGCTTTCCGCGCACCGGTATGCAGGTTGAGATCCAGGATGAGGCGGGAGCGCCTTGTGCCACTGGCGAGACTGGTGAGATTTGCGTGACCGGCCCTGCGGTCTTTGCGGGTTATTGGAAGAACCCCGAGGCGAATGAAAAGAGCTTTCGGGGCGGCATGTTTCGCACGGGCGATCTCGGCCATATGGATGCGGAGGGGTATGTCTATATCACCGGCCGTCAGTCGGACATGTATATCTCTGGCGGGTCCAATATCTACCCACGTGAGATTGAAGAAAAACTGCTTTTGCATCCCGAATTGTCCGAAGCGGCGGTCTTTGGCATGCCTGACCCCAAATGGGGCGAGATCGGCATCGCCGTCGTTTCCCCGAGCGCAGGCGCGGACCTGTCGGCGGAGGCTGTGGCCGATTTCCTAAGCGACAAAATTGCGTCTTACAAAATGCCAAGGGCCTTTCATATCTGGGATGAAATCCCAAAATCCGGCTATGGCAAAATGGCCAAACGGCTGGTGCGTGCAGAGCTAGAGCGACGCCAAGCAGCAGGTGAGTTGTGATGCAAACCGTGCGTCACCCCGGCCCTGTGCGAGGCAGCCGTATGGACCTTGTGGCATGCGACGGACAACAGATCGAGGTGATGCTGGCCGCCGATATACCGTTAGAGCAGGCAGTGGCCGAGGCTTTGGCCCCCTTGGGGTTTGATAGTGCATGGCTAGAGATTGAGGACGCGCCAACTGCCCCGCTGCGCTATGTGATCCCTGCGGATGCGAAAGACGATGAACATGTCGCGTGGTACTCTGACCCACGTGGTTTTGACAAAGGTCGCTTTGATCACATTGGTATGATTGTGGGCAGTCACAACGGGGCCTCGTTTCTGCACGGGCATGGCACATGGACGCCGCAAATTGGCGCGCAAGCGATGGGGCATATTCTTGCACCATTAACCCAACTTTCAGAGCCTGCAATCGCGCGCGGGATCGGCCTGAGCGGTGCGCGCTTTGATCGGCGCCTTGATGCAGAGACTAATTTTGAGCTGTTTCAGGTCGATCAATTGGTACCAGAAAACAATGGCGGGTTTGCCGCCCTTAGATTGCTGCCCAATCAGGACTTTGCCACAGCACTTGATGACGCGTGCCATGCGCTTGGTTGGCCCGCGGCAAAAGTGCAGGGCATCGGTAGCGTCAACACCCCGCGTTTTGAAGATGGGCGGATTCTAAAGAGCCTACCAACCGAATTTCTTGTTCTTGATGCCGTTGCTGGAGGTGGCGGGCAAGGACCAGAGATCATCATTGTCGGAACAGACGGTGACGAAATTCTGTCGGGGCGCTTGTCCCGCGGAGAGAACGCGGTCCTTG
>CAZBBZ010000504.1:0-2184 GCA_964489925.1 uncultured Rhodobacterales bacterium | reverse complement strand
ACTCGACACCCCTGCGATGACCGTGGGTGCAGACGATAAAATCGTGGTGGATGGCAAACCTTTGCCCCAAGCCGCCTCGACCCGGTTGTGGCGCTATCACAAGCCCAAGGGCTTGGTGACGACCACATCGGATGAAAAGGGTCGCAAGACGATTTTCGATGCCTTGCCAGAGGATTTGCCCCGGTTGATGACCGTGGGGCGGCTTGATCTGAACTCTGAAGGGTTGTTACTGCTGACCAACGATGGCGGGTTGAAGCGGAAGCTGGAACTGCCTGCGACGGGGTGGCTGCGGCGCTACCGGGTGCGGGTCTTTGGTAAACCGTCGGAAAACGCGCTGGATAAGCTGCGCGCCGGGATCGAGGTTGACGGAGAGCGGTTTCGCGGCATGGATGTGAAGCTGGATAAATCCGAAGGCTCGAACGCGTGGCTTACCGTGGGCTTGCGCGAAGGCAAAAACCGCGAGGTGCGGCGTGCATTTTCGGCGGTTGGCTATGACGTGAACCGCTTGTTGCGGGTGTCTTATGGGCCGTTTCAGCTGGGCGATTTGCCCCGTGGCGAGGTCGAGTTGGTGCCGGGCAAAATTATGCGCGACCAACTTGGCGGCTTGATGGAAGGGGCGATGGTGCCAACCCGCAGCAAAGCGGCAGCGACAAAGGGGCCACGGCCTACGGGGACCAAAAAGCCGAATACAAAAGCCGCAGCGGGTCAATCTTTTCGCAAAAAAGCCCGCCCGCCCCGTTCAAAGTGACGCAAGGCAATGGGGACCGGGCTCAGACGCTCGGCCCGTCCAGCGGTAGGCGATTATGCCGATGTATTCTTTCACAGCGATATTCAGATCACGCAGCGAGCGGGCCATATCCCCGCGCGCACCAATCGCGAGGCGGCCTGATTTGAAATCCGATGGGTAGGGCACAATATTGGTCCAGCCTGCGGCGCAAAACACCTCGACAGACCGGCGCATGTGAAAGGCAGATGTCACCAGCAGCCAGTTGCCATCGGTGATCGGGCGCAAGGGCAGCGAAAACCGGGCGTTTTCATCCGTATTGTCAGAGCGGCCTTCAAGGATCATCCGATCCAGCGCAACGCCGCCCGCGCTTAGGATGGATTGACCAATCTCTGCACCCGAAGGCAAACCTTCGGCCCGGGTGCCATTGCCGCCCGACAGCAACACCACCGCATCAGGGTGATCTTGCGCAAGGCGCATGGTGGTTAAAAAGCGATTGCCTGCGTGGATCATTTGCGGATGGTCCCACGCCAGCGTCATGGCGGTGTCCTCGCCCCCTCCCAGCACGATAATGCCAGCCACTTGCCCCACGTCTGGGCTGGGCGGATAGACGTGTTCTAGGGGGGCCATTAGGACGTCATTGATCGGGTAGATCGCTAGCGTGGCCAATAATGCGATGGGGGGCAGGCCCAAAAGTGCCGCCAAGCGACGCCAGTTCATTAAAACGCAAAACGCCGCCAAGACGAGCAAGGCGGCGATTAAGCTTGAAGGCATGATCGCAAACCAGATCAGCTTTGAGGCGAAGAAAAATAGATCGCCCATGCCACTGATCCCGCTTGCAGATACTGACCTTAGTTTTTCGCGTAGAATTCCACGACGAGGTTCGGTTCCATCATCACCGCGTAAGGGATGTCTGAAAGCGTCGGCGTGCGCACGAATTCCGCAGTCATTTTAGAATGATCCGCGTTCACATACTCTGGCACGTCACGTTCTTGGCTACCGGCGGCTTCGATGACCAAAGCCATCTGACGTGATTTTTCACGAACCGAAATAACGTCGCCTTCTTTGACGCGGTAAGACGGGATGTTAACCTTTTGACCGTTCACTTCGACGTGGCCGTGGTTCACGAACTGGCGCGCAGCAAAAACAGTCGGCACGAATTTCGCGCGGTACACAAGCGCGTCCAAGCGACGCTCTAGCAGACCCACGAGGTTTTCACCGGTGTCGCCTTTAACACGTTCCGCTTCTGCATAGATGCGGCGGAACTGTTTTTCCGTCAAATCGCCGTAATAGCCTTTGAGCTTTTGCTTGGCGCGCAGCTGCGTACCAAAGTCAGAAAGCTTGCCCTTGCGACGCTGACCGTGTTGGCCCGGGCCGTATTCGCGGCGATTTACAGGTGATTTGGGGCGACCCCAGATGTTTTCGCCCATACGGCGATCAAGTTTATACTTGGCAGACGT
>CAZBBZ010000503.1:0-2193 GCA_964489925.1 uncultured Rhodobacterales bacterium | reverse complement strand
ATAAATTGCCTGCCGGGGGCGCTTTGGCGGTGGATCGCGATGCGTTTTCCGCAGGTGTGACCGCGCGCTTAGAAGCCCATGCTAATATCACGATTGATCGCGCTGAAGTTTCCAGCGTTTCGGACAAAGACTGGCCGCATGTGATTGTGGCCACGGGCCCGCTGACCTCGGGCGATTTGGCCAATGACATTGCCAAGCTGACAGGCCAGACGTCGCTCGCGTTTTTCGATGCCATCGCCCCGATCATCTATGTTGAAACGATCAATATGGAAAAAGCGTGGTTTCAATCCCGCTATGACAAAGGCGAAACCGAAGAAGAACGCACCGCTTATTTGAATTGTCCCATGGACAAGACCCAATACGAAGCCTTTATCGACGCGCTTTTGGCGGCAGATAAAACCCAATTTCGTGATTGGGAAAAAGACACGCCCTATTTTGATGGCTGTCTGCCGATCGAGGTAATGGCCGAGCGCGGGCGCGAAACCTTGCGGTTTGGGCCGATGAAACCCGTAGGGCTAACAAACCCGCATGCCCCGGATGTCAAAGCCCATGCGGTGGTGCAACTGCGCCGGGACAACGCGCTTGGCACGCTGTTTAATATCGTCGGGTTCCAGACGAAAATGACCTATGGCGCACAAAAAGAAGTGCTGCGCAGCATTCCGGGGTTGGAACAGGCAGAATTTGCCCGCCTTGGTGGTATCCATCGCAACACATTCATTAACTCTCCGACCTTGCTGGACGATCAAATGCGCATGATCGCGCATCCCAACTTGCGCTTTGCGGGGCAAATCACTGGGGTTGAAGGCTATGTAGAAAGCGCCTCCATGGGGCTGCTTGCGGGTCGTATGGCGGCTAGCGAAATTTTGGGGCACACCCTTCCCCCCGTACCGGGATCAACCGCACTTGGCGCGTTGATGCGCCACATCACTGGCGGGGCAGAAGCGAAAACTTTTCAGCCCATGAACGTGAACTTTGGTCTGTTTCCCCCTGTTGATGATGTGCGTGGCGGGCGGCGCGGGCGCAAAGAACGCTACAAAGCCTACACAGATCGCGCTAAAGCCGACTGGCAAGACTGGCTGTCCCAAGCCGATCACTTAGAACCCGCATAATCAACGAGCGATACGTCCCCCCAATCTAGGGTTTTGGGTCAGGCTAGCTGTTTTGACGATCCCCATGATGGTTGATAAGGTTTCAAGCTAGCGGAGGGATGAATGACCAAAAAAATGCTAGATAACGCCTATGAGCTAGAATCGCCCGAAGACACCAAGGCGTTCTACGACGAATGGGCTGAAACCTATGAACAAGAAGTTGGCGAAAACGGCTATGTTACGCCGGGACGGTTGGCAGCGGCATTGGCAGAGTTCGCCGAGGATAAATCAGCCCTGCTTTTGGACATTGGATGTGGCACTGGCATGTCTGGTGCGGCCCTAAAATCTGAAGGGTTTGCGCAAATAGACGGCTGTGATTTTAGCGCCGAAATGCTAGAGCAGGCCCGCAGCAAGGGCATTTATCGCGACATCATCACGACAAATCTGGACAACCCGTTTCCCTTTGACGCGGGCAAATACCGCAACATCACCGCCTGTGGTGTTTTGCACCCTGGTCATGCCCCTGCCTCCACCCTTTATCAGGTCATGGATTTGCTGGAACCCGGTGGCCTGTTTGCGTTTTCGCTGAACGACCACGCTTTGCTCGATAGCAGTTACGAAGCGCATATCAACGATCACGTGGACGGTGGGTTTGCGACGCTACTGTTTCGCGAATACGGCGAACATCTTCCAAAAATTGATCTGCAATCTATCGTTTACGTGCTGCAAAAAGCTTGATCTTGCGCGAACGATTTGCGCCCTCCCCAACGGGGCCGTTGCACCTTGGCCATGCCTATTCAGCCATTTTAGCCCATGATGCGGCTAGGGCAGCAGAGGGCGAGTTTCTGTTACGCATAGAGGACATCGACCAATCGCGCGCGCGGGCGAATTGGGAAACGCAAATCTATGAGGAACTGACTTGGTTAGGACTTACTTGGCCAAAACCGGTGATGCGCCAATCAACACGCGCGCCCGTTTATGACAGCGCCATAAAACAGCTGGATCACATGGGCCTGATCTATTCATGTGGGTGCAACCGCAAAGACATTACAGCGGCAATCACCGCCCCGCAAGAAGGCGCACCAACCCATGGACCGGACGGATT
>CAZBBZ010000502.1:0-2204 GCA_964489925.1 uncultured Rhodobacterales bacterium | reverse complement strand
ACAAGCTTGTCGGCTTCTTCGGTAATCAGCAGTTCGTAACTGTCCGCGACATTCATTTTCCGCTTCGTCGTGCGCCCGGAAAATGCTTTGCCGAACATGTCGCCCAAATTCAGCGCGCCCATGCCCATTCCGGGTTGGCCGGGCACATCAAACATCTGCATTGGGTTGGATGTATCTGCCACATCAAGTTCGATTTCCTTGTCATCGAGCAGGCCATCGCGCAGCTTCTTGCGAAACATTTCGCGGGTCTGTTCGCGAGCATCGGCACCTGCCAACGCCTCGATCACGCGGTCCTCGGCAGAGGCATGTGCTTTGGCTTTGACCTCCTCGCGCAGGGTTTCGCGGACCATGATAATGGCCGCGTCCACGAGATCGCGAATGATCTGTTCCACATCGCGCCCCACATAGCCCACTTCGGTAAATTTGGTGGCTTCGACCTTTAGGAAGGGCGCTTTGGCAAGCTTGGCCAAACGGCGCGAGATTTCAGTTTTACCCACACCCGTTGGCCCGATCATAAGGATGTTCTTGGGGTAAACCTCGTCAATCAGATCCTCTGGCAATTGCTTGCGCCGCCAGCGGTTGCGCAGGGCAACGGCCACCGAGCGTTTGGCGTCGTTTTGGCCGATAATATAGCGATCAAGCTCGGATACGATTTCACGGGGAGTTAGGTCAGTCATAAGGCCTCTGCATATGGCGGTAGTCGGTTCTTTAGGGGGAAATTGGGAAGGTGGCGCATGACGACGGCGCGGATTTGCGTCCAGAAGGTGCCGATCAAGGTGACGGTGCCGCCTAAGATGAGGAGGGTATAGATCGTGGTCCAAGCGGAGCTGCCGCCGTCAACGACGCTGTTGAGAAGGAAGGCGAAGTAGATCAGACCCGCGGTCAGAAAGCTGCGGCGGTCGATGATGATGGCGAGGATCGTGAACACGACCAAGGTTAGAGCGGTTAAAATCAGACCTGTTTGGCCTTCCATTGACCACGCGGTAAAGGCCATGGTGTTCACGATCGCGGGCGCGGCCAAGACGTGCAGCCAAAATGCGGATCGCGACAGGCGGGAAATGCGGTGCGGGTCGCGCAGATCAAACGCCATCGCGATGATAAAGGCGAGCGTGCCAAAGGTGATGGTTGCGAGTGCGGCGTTGGATGAGCCGCCCAAGTCAAACAGCATTGCCACCGGATTGTTGAGATTGTTCAGCAAGGAAAGATCGAAAAAGCTGGCGGCGGAAAACACCATGCCTAAGCCCATAACGCCCATGACCAGCATGGCGAAGGGGATGCGGAAGCGCCAGTACCACACCAGCATGGCCGCAAGTGAAATCGCAAATACGGTGAGGGTGCGGATGGGGAGCTGTTCGCGTTGCGGTTCAAAAATCGCGGCACTTAGGATCGCGGTTTCAAAGTTTTGCGAAATCGCGGCGATTAGGAATACGGCCACGCCAAAGGCGATAGACAAAAATGAAGAAGGCAGCGCCATTTTGCGACGGCGG
The DNA here is from genome assembly GCA_964489925.1 of uncultured Rhodobacterales bacterium. Lineage (GTDB taxonomy): Bacteria > Pseudomonadota > Alphaproteobacteria > Rhodobacterales > Rhodobacteraceae > CAYLLD01. The sequence continues at coordinate 717 of CAZBBZ010000502.1, read as the reverse complement.
GTGAAGTATTCGGCGCCCAGCCACGCAAGGCCAGCCGCAGCAACGGGGAGCAAGGTGACCGAGCCGAGCGCGTATAGAGGCACCAGCATCGCCAGCATCCCGGCAAACAGAATAACGAGGCCCACGGTGACGAAGATTTCCGCAAAGCCGCGAAACAGCTCGAAGGGTTCGTCTTCATCGGTCATATGCGAGCGATAGCCGTGGCGCGATTCAGCCAGGATTTCGAGCTTTGCGGCCTGCGTTTCGGATATGACGCCGGACTCGACCGCTGCTCTGATATCTTCGCTGGAAATTTGGGTCATTCTTTGATGGTTTCTACGGTCAGGTTGCCGTTTGTATAGACGCAAATGTCCGAAGCAATCGCCATGGCATCGCGCGCGACGGTTTCGGCGTCTTTGTCGCTGTCCATCATCGCGCGTGCAGCAGCGAGGGCGAAATTGCCGCCAGAGCCGATTGCCGCAACGCTGTGTTCTGGTTCCAAGACATCGCCCGCGCCTGTCACGATCAACAGGTCTTTGCCATCGGTGACAATCAGCATGGCTTCGAGTTTTTGCAGGTATTTGTCCGTACGCCAGTCTTTGGCCAGTTCAACACAAGCGCGGGATAGCTGACCGGGTGTGGCTTCGAGTTTGGCCTCTAGCCGTTCAAGCAGCGTAAAGGCATCTGCGGTTGATCCCGCAAACCCGCAAACAACGTCTTGGCCGCCCGGCGTTAAGC
>CAZBBZ010000501.1:0-2218 GCA_964489925.1 uncultured Rhodobacterales bacterium | reverse complement strand
CGAAGAACTTTAGGACTTGTCAGCAGTTGGATTTCATAGATTTTAAGCCCCATGACACCGCCAGAAAAAACAACACCGCAAGGGCCAAATCGTCGTCGCAAGCTATCGGATGATATTCGCGATCGGCTTTTGCTTTTGCTAAAAGAACGCGCGTTAAAGCCCGGTGATATTATCCCGTCGGAGCGCGAATTGATGGCGGAATTTGGTGTGGGCCGCCCGGTGGTGCGCGAGGCGATGCAAGCGCTGCAAGGGCGTGGGTTGATCGATATCAATCACGGCGAGCGTCCCCGTGTGGCAGAGCCTTCGTTGAGCAATATGATGGGCGCGCTGGCGGATTCCATGCGCCATACGCTGTTGAATTCGGCCACGACGCTGGATGATTTGAAAGAAGCGCGGATTTTGTTTGAAGCGGAAATGGCGCGTTTGGCGGCGCGCAATGCGTCAGGCGATGATTTGGCGGAGCTGCGCGCCATTTTAGAGGCGCAAACAAAGGCGCAGGACGATGCGCAAGCGTTCCTGTCTTATGACGGGGATTTTCATACCAAGATTGCGCAAATGTCGGGCAATCCGATTTTCGCAACCCTTAGTCCGTCGCTCTTTGGCTGGCTGTCGGAATTTCATTCCGGGCTTGTGCGCGCACCAAATTTGGAGCGGCTGACCTTGGAGGAACATCACTTGATTTTAGAGGCGATTGAGGCGGGCAAAGATGCTGAAGCGGCTCAGTTGATGACGGATCATTTGAGCCGGGCGAACCGTCTTTATCATAAGGCAAATCTGACAAGCTAGGACGAAGATTGGCGCAACCAGCGGCGGTTGAGCGTCAAAAGCATTTGACTCTGTTAACTGGTATGATGAGTATATGCGTTAACACGCGCAACCCTCGAAAGACCTGTTCGGATGCCCAGCCGCATAGAAGCCGATTACTTGATCGAAACCGCACAGGATGTGGCGCGCGCCGCCGATGTTTTGGCCGGGGAACAGTCCTCGGGTACCTTCGTAAAACTGCCCGGTGAAACTGACGCGCTAAAGGCGCGCTCTGGTGCGCGGGTCGAGGCGATTTCAGAGCTGACAGAGATCACGGGGCCAAGTTTGCCCGGATCAAAAGGCGATGGCGCAACCAAACGCGCGAAAATCACGCTGTCTTGGCCTTTGGATAATATCGGGCCTGATTTGCCGAACCTGATGGCCACGGTTGCGGGCAATTTGTTTGAACTGCAAGACGTGTCGGGCTTGCGTTTGATGGATATGCGGCTGCCGGATGCCTTTGGTGATGCTTATGCGGGACCGAAATTTGGCATTGAAGGCACGCGCAGATTGTCAGGGGTTGCCGAAGGGCCGCTGATTGGCTCGATCATCAAACCAAGTGTGGGCCTTTCGGCCGCAGAGACCGCTGATTTGGCCGGGCAAATGGCGCAAGCGGGCATTGATTTTATCAAAGATGACGAGTTGCAGGCGGACGGTCCCAACTGCCCGTTTGAGGATCGCGCGCGGGCGGTGATGCGTGTGTTGAACGATCACGCGGATCGCACGGGTAAAAAGGTGATGTATGCGTTCAATTTGACCGGGGATGTGGACCAGATGCGCGCGCGCCATGATTTGCTGCGCGATTTGGGCGGGACTTGCGTGATGGTGAGCCTGAACTCGGTTGGGCTTGCAGGGATGATCGCGCTGGCGCGGCATACGGAGTTGCCGATCCACGCCCACCGCAATGGGTGGGGGTATCTGTCGCGCCATCCGGCTTTGGGTTGGGACTATTCGGCATGGTCAAAGTTTTGGCGGCTGGCCGGTGCAGACCACATGCATGTGAACGGCTTGGGCAATAAGTTTAGCGAAGGGGACGACAGCGTGATCGCCTCGGCCCGGTCCGTTTTGACGCCGCTGTTTGCGGGCAAGCCTTGTGTGCCGATGCCGGTGTTTTCATCGGGTCAAACGGCGGTGCAGCCCCCTGAAACCTTTGCGCAGCTTGGCTCTAGCGATCTGATCTATACGGCCGGGGGCGGGATCATGGGCCACCCGGATGGGGTGGCGGCCGGTGTGACGAGTTTGCGCCAAGCTTGGGAGGCGGCGATCAAAGGCATTCCGTCGGCGGATTATGCCAAAGACCACCCTGCCCTTGCCGCTGCATTGAAGCGGTATCGTTGATGGGCGGACCGGAGCAAACCCCAAAAGGCTTGCCTGATGGATTATTGGCCGCGTGGTACGGGGATGATTTCACCGG
>CAZBBZ010000500.1:0-2220 GCA_964489925.1 uncultured Rhodobacterales bacterium | reverse complement strand
ATAAGAGGCCGCCGCGATCAGCGGAAAGGTCAGCGGATTGCCGAGAAACGTTCCCAAAAGGCTGGCCAAGATATTGCCGCGCACCAGCATTGCGACGAGGGCGGCATATAGAAAGTGCAGCCCGAACAGCGGCGAAAAGGATACGAACACTCCCGCCGCAATGCCCAGCGAAATGCGGTGCGGCGTATCTGGCAACCGCTTTAGGCGATACCCGATATAATGCACCGCACGCCGCCACCCAGTCGTCGGATAGACGGCCTGTCGCGCGTGCTGTATCCAGCTTAAGGGTTTACGCCGCTTAAAGACCATCGCTTGGTCGCACCAATCTTACCCAGTTTTGCACCCACACGGCGCCAAAGGCCCCGCAATCAAATACGTTTATTCAAACACTCATTACTCACGCACCAGTTTCCGATCCAAGCACCATTTCAGTACCGCGGCGGTAGCGCGCCGTTTCGCTGACGTCTTGATCCGCGTCCACCGCTGTTTGCACATGCATCAGGTGTTTAACGTCCCGTACTTCAACCTCTATCACAACGCAGTAAAAATCCGGTTTGCGTTCTGTAAAGACTATATCAACGATATTTGCATTTTGCTCACCAATTAAGGTGCAAATACGACCCAAAACGCCCGCATCATTGGCAATTGTTATTTCAAGTACGGCAACATGTTCCGCGCGCGCGCCCCCATCGGGCCAACGCAAATCGATCCAATCCGAACTGTCTTCGAAGTTTGCCAAGACCTCGCAATCAATCGCATGCACTTCAACGCCTTCCCCTTTTTTGGCCAAACCAACCACCCGTTCGCCGGGCAAAGGGCGACAACAGGTGGCCTGCCGCGCGTCTTGACCTTCGGACAGACCAACGACGCCACGATTTGGCACCTCGGTCCCCGCTTGATCTATTTGGTCGATAAGTTCGGGGTAAAGTGTTTGCACCAAATCCGAGCCGTGCAATTCCGCTTGGCCCAATTGAGCCAGCAATTCATCGACATCCCCGTCGGTCACCATTTTGGCGGCGGTTTTCAGAGCCTTTTGCGTAGACCGTTTGCCAACCCGTTGCAGCGCAATCCGGGAAATTTCTTGTCCCATACGAATGTAGCGTTCCCGATGATCCCGGCGCAACGCACGCCTGATCGCGGTGCGTGCCTTGCCAGTGACGGCAATATCTTCCCACGAGGACTGCGGGCGCTGCCCGTCTGCGGTGATAATCGCCACCGATTGACCATTTCGAAGTCGGTGCCACATAGGTACCCGCTGGCCATCAACTTTGGCCCCGACGCAGCTGTCACCGACTTTTGTGTGAACTGCATAAGCAAAATCAAGCGGAGTCGCCCCGCGCGGTAGCGGGACCACTTCGCCTTTTGGTGTGAAACAGAACACCTGATCCGTATACATCTGCAGCTTGACATGTTCCAAGAACTCGCCCGGCTCATCTTGATCAGAGATGCTTTCGGTCAGGGTATTGAGCCAGCGGAACGGGTCGACTGCGAAAGGGTTTTCAAACCGCTTCCCGTCTTTATAGGACCAATGGGCAGCAACCCCGGTTTCGGCAACTTGATGCATTTCCGAGGTACGGATTTGAATTTCCACCCGTTTGGCTTTGCGCCCTGAAACCGTGGTGTGAATGGACCGATAGCCATTGGTTTTCGGGTTCGAGATATAGTCCTTGAACCGCCCCGGCACTGCAGACCACCGCCGATGAACCGCCCCAAGGGTCGCGTAGCATTCATCAACATTTTCTGTAATCACGCGGAAACCATAAATGTCAGAAAGCCGGTGAAAGGCTTCTTTCTTTTCATCCATTTTCCGCCAGATCGAATATGGCTTCTTTTCGCGCCCGACGACTTCGCCCACAATGCCGTGTTCGTTTAGCAAATGTTCGATATCTGCAGAAATTTTAGGGATAATTTCCCCGGTTTCGTTCCGCAGGTTGATAAAGCGGCGCATGATCGACGAACGCCCTTCGGGATTTATCACCCGAAATGACAAGTCTTCCAATTCTTCGCGCATGGATTGCATCCCCATACGCCCGGCCAGCGGCGCAAAAATATCCATTGTCTCGCCAGCTTTTTGGATTTGCTTATGGGGGGGCATCGCCTTGATCGTGCGCATGTTGTGCAAACGGTCAGCAAGCTTCACCAGCAAAACACGCACGTCTTCTGACATGGCCATAACGAGTTTGCGGAAATTTTCTGCTTGTTTGGCTTCGGCAGAACCCA
>CAZBBZ010000499.1:0-2232 GCA_964489925.1 uncultured Rhodobacterales bacterium | reverse complement strand
CGATGAATGCGCAACAACTTGCGCAATTTCGCTCCATGACCGCAGATTGGGCCGCCCCAAAATCGCTTTCAGCCACAGGTGGCACCTTATTGGGCGCGCCTTTCCACTTTGATATGGTGCGTCCGGGCATCGGACTTTACGGCGGGCTGCCCTTTAGCGACGCAACGCCTGTTGTCACCCTGTCGGTTCCGGTCATTCAGACCCGCGAAGTGCAATCTGGTGAAACCGTAGGCTATGGCAACAGTTGGACCGCATCGCGCCCCTCAAAAATCGCGACACTCGCGCTTGGCTACGCAGATGGCATGCACCGGGTTTTGTCCAAAGGCGTAAATTTCTATGCCCGATCAACCCCCTGCCCGAGCGCGGGCCGCATCTCGATGGATCTGATTACGGTTGATGTCACCGATCTTGACCACGCGCCCCAATCGCTCGATTTGATCTGTGAACATCAAACCATTGATGATTTGGCGCAAAAGGCCAGCACAATCGGCTATGAAGTGTTAACCTCCCTTGGCAGTCGTTTCGCACGCGTCTACAAGGGCGGCTAAACAACAAGAGACCGGGCGAGCAGAACCATCTCCTTTATCTTAGGCATATTCCAAAGCGTGGGTGCAACCACGCTCGCAACCCTTGCCAGCATCGGCGCGCTTACCCTGTTCATCGGCCGCGCATTGCTGGCCTGCATCGCCCCGCCGTTTTATGTTCGCGAATTGGCAGCGCAACTTCTGCGCATCGGGTTCTTTTCGCTGCCCGTCGTCGGGTTAACCGCACTCTTCACAGGTGCGGCCCTTGCGTTGCAAATCTATGCAGGTGGCGCGCGCTTCAACGCCGAAGCAGTCGTCCCGTCAATCGTTGCCATCGGCATGGTGCGCGAACTTGGGCCTGTGCTGGGCGGATTGATGGTGGCGGGGCGCGTATCATCCTCCATCGCCGCTGAAATCGCCACCATGCGCGTGACCGAACAGATCGACGCGCTGCACACGCTATCAACAGACCCCATGCGCTATCTGGTTGCCCCGCGCTTGATCGCCGCAACCCTTGCCATGCCAATTCTAGCCGCCATTGGCGATGTCATTGGCATCATGGGAGGCTATGTGGTCGGCACCACCCGCCTTGGCTTCAATTCTGGCAATTATATCAATAACACGGTGGATTTTTTGCAAGCTGGCGATATCACCTCCGGGCTCGTCAAAGCAGCCGCATTTGGGTTCATCATCGCGCTGATGGGCTGTTACCAAGGCTATAATTCAGGGCGCGGCGCCCAAGGCGTGGGGCGCGCAACAACAAACGCCGTTGTGACATCATCGGTGCTGATCTTGGCCGCAAATTACGCCATGAACGAAATGTTCTTTGTCCCATGATTGAAACCCGCGCCCTTACCAAATCATTTGGCCCCAAACACGTGCTGCGTTCGGTCGATATCGCCGTTGAAAAAGGCCGCTCACTGGCGATCATCGGCGGCTCTGGCACCGGAAAATCCGTGCTGTTGAAATGTATCATGGGCTTAATCAAACCCGACAGCGGTCAAGTCCTGCTCAACGGCGCGCAGATCAACCACAAAGACTTTTTTGCAGATTTTGGCATGTTGTTTCAGGGCGGCGCGCTGTTTGACAGCCAACATGTCTGGCGCAATGTCGCCTTTCGTTTGCTACACGATGGCATGCCAAAGGACGAAGCACGCGACCGCGCGATTGCCAAACTTGGGCGGGTCGGATTGAAACCCGAAACCGCCGATCTTTACCCAGCGGAACTGTCTGGCGGCATGCAAAAACGGGTGGGCTTGGCGCGCGCCATTGCCAATGATCCAAGCGTAATTTTCTTTGATGAACCGACCACGGGGCTCGACCCGATCATGTCAGGGGTCATTAATGAGTTGATCCGCGAAATCGTTACCGAAATGGGCGCCACCACCATGACCATCACCCATGACATGACCTCCGTGCGCACCATTGCCGATCAAGTGGCCATGCTCCATGACGGGCGCGTGCGTTGGCATGGTCCCGTGGCGGATATGGATGGGGCAAATGACGATCACTTGACCCAATTTTTGTCAGGGTCCGCAGATGGCCCCATCGAAGCCATCCGCTAGCACGTCAAAACTTATCCAGCGACAACACTTCGCGCCGCTGCGATAGCGGCATCAGCATTTTCAGCACTTGCCCCACCTGCTTGCGCCATATCAGGACGGCCACCGCCGCCTTTGCCGCCAAGCTGTTCTGCCGCGGCCCGCAC
>CAZBBZ010000498.1:0-2244 GCA_964489925.1 uncultured Rhodobacterales bacterium | reverse complement strand
GGTTGGTCCGTCATCATCAAAACATAAAGTGCAGAGGCGATACCGGCCCGATCTGCGCCTGACTTGCAATGCATCAACAAAGGCCGTCTTGCCGTTTCAAAAATTTCCTTCAGCGCATGCACTGACTCAATTTTTGGCGGCGCGCGTGAATAAAGGCGGTGGTCGATAAAATCGAGATCCAACTCAGCGCAGGCCTGCTTTTCCAAAGCATATGACCCCCAAGTCGAAGGCCCGCGCAAGTTCACGATTGTTTGAAACCCTTTGTCGGCGAATTGCTTCAACTGTTTTGGGTTCGGCTGGGACGACCGCCAAATGCCATCGTCGATTTTTGAAACATTCAAATAAAGCGACCGGATGAACCCGTGATCGAATACAAATGAATCAAACCGCGCGCGCGCCTGATTGTTGGGATCGGTTAGGTCAGATCGCCAGTCATTTCGCCAAGCGTCTGCCCATGCATTAAAGCGTGTTCTAGGGTTCAAAGTCATGGGCGAGGCATACGCATCAGGCGTCGCTCTAACAAGCGGCTAATTTAAGACATGTGGTGCGATCGTGGCGTTTTCACATCGCTCTTTGGGAGGCCTATCTAACCCCTAAATTTACCAATGCGCTTGCAAGGTCATCGGGCAACACATCATCTGTTACAGAACCTTCTGGCAAGTCTTCCGGCGCGGATTGCGCGTCTAGGTATCGCCAGCCCTGAAACGCGCGGCGCGGGACGATGACGGTTTTAATCATCTCTTTGCCTAAAATGATCCCACACCGCTTGATGCCGTCCTCGCCACGCACTTCGGTTAGCCCTTCAATGGTCTGCCGCGCTTTGATTTCCCCGCGCATCACCCAATAGAGTGAGCCACCGTCAAGCAATTCTTCTTCGCGTCGGGGCCACATCCGGGTGACATGGATGGGGTTATCCAGCCCGGTTTGTGCCATGCGTTTTTGCTGCCAAACCACCAACTCATCCGGGTGTTCGACGCCGACGCATAGCTTCACCATATGAAGTGTGCCGCTCATATCAGGTACTGGAAGAATCGTTTCATCGGTGCAACATAGAGATCAGAAACCAAAGGGTTAAGAGCCAAAACACATTTACGACACATATTGTAGTGTGTTAGGCGAGTAATCCCTCTATATTTAGCGTCAGGTCGTCTTAGATGAGCCATTTTTCAGCGGAGATTTCCGAGACCATTTGGGATATGAAGTATCGCTTCAAATCACCCGATGGCACAGTGCATGACAAAAGCGTCGATGACAGCTGGTCACGCGTGGCAAATGCGCTGGCCAGCGTTGAAAGCACGCCAAAAGACTGGGCGCCTGTTTTCAAAGAAGCGCTGTCGGATTTCAAATTTCTACCAGCGGGACGCATTTTGGCGGGCGCGGGTACAGGACGGTCGGTGACGCTGTTTAATTGCTTTGTGATGGGCACGGTGCCCGACACAATGAGCGGAATTTTTGAAAACCTCAAAGAGGCTGCACTAACCATGCAGCAAGGCGGAGGAATTGGATACGACTTTTCAACCCTCCGTCCAAAAGGCGCTGCGGTCGAGGGTGTTGGCGCCGATGCATCCGGTCCTTTGTCCTTCATGGATGTGTGGGATGCCATGTGCCGGACGATTATGTCAGCAGGTGCGCGGCGCGGGGCAATGATGGCCACGCTGCGGTGCGATCATCCGGATATTGCCGATTTCATCACGGCCAAACAAGATGCAGCGCGGCTGCGCATGTTCAATCTATCGGTGCTGGTGACGGACCCGTTTATGGCGGCCGTGAAAGCAGGTGATGATTGGGATCTGGTTTTCAACGGTAAGGTTTATCAAACAGTGAAAGCCCGTGATCTTTGGGATCAGATCATGAAGGCCACCTATGATTATGCGGAACCCGGTGTGATTTTTATCGACCGGATCAACGCGTCAAACAACTTGAATTACGTAGAAACGATTGCAGCGACGAACCCCTGTGGGGAGCAACCGTTGCCCCCCTATGGTGCCTGTTTGCTTGGGTCGATCAATCTGGCGCGTCTGGTACGGGACGCGTTTGAGGGCGATAAGGCGCATCTGTGTGTGCCATCTCTCAAAGAGTTGGTTGGAACGGCCGTTCGGATGATGGACAACGTGGTTGATGCCTCGCGGTTTCCACTTGAAGCGCAGGCGGCAGAGGCCAAGGCCAAGCGACGTATCGGACTAGGGGTGACGGGTCTCGCAGACGCGTTGTTGATGGTGGGGGCGCGTTACGGCAGCGACGAAG
>CAZBBZ010000497.1:0-2248 GCA_964489925.1 uncultured Rhodobacterales bacterium | reverse complement strand
GATTTCATTCAGAAATTTCTCCCCAAAAAGGTGCCATTATCTGACATCGACCACCACTTTCCGTACAATCCTACCCAATACGTCCTAACCCCTTAATTCATTGAATTATTGGGGTTTTCGTCGTGCGTGTTTTCCGCTCGCTTTCGTTCAGTTATGCCCGTATCCTTTCACTGTGTGGTAAAAATTGTGGTAAATCTGATATGGCTGCGCTTGGCGGAAAGTTAACAAAGAAGCTGGTCGAGAATTTGGGACCGGGAAGGCACGGCGATGGCGCTGGGCTTTATCTCTTGGTCGGACCTATGGGCGCTCGTAGCTGGGCGGTGCGCGTTACCGTCAAGGGCCAGAAGAACAAGCAAGGCGGACCCCTAAGAACCGACTTTGGCTTAGGCGGCGCTGATGTGGTCACGATCAACCAAGCCCGCGAACGCGCTCTTGAATATCGGCGGATGGCCAAATCCGGCTTGAACCCGCGATACAACGCCAATCGTGAAATCCCCACTTTCGAAGAAATCGCGCGGCAAGTGCATATTGACCGCCTGCCCACTTGGAAGAACGCCAAACACGCGGCGAACTGGTTGCGCTCGCTTGAACAATACGCCTTCCCCAAGATTGGCCGGATGCCTGTTGATAGCATTGGCCAACCTGAAGCGCTTATGTGCCTGTCGCCGATTTGGACAACCCGCCACGATACCGCAAAGAAGCTGGCCCAACGCATCAAGGCAATCTTGGACGTGGCCAAATCCAAGGGCTTTCGGTCGGGCGAAAACCCAATCACCGAAATCCGCGATGGCGACGTGTTGCCAAAGGTGAAGCACAAGCAAGAGCATTACGAGGCGATGCCTTGGGCGGACTTGCCAGACTTCTATGACGAATTGCAGGAGCGGTCAGCAACAGCGGCCAAGGCGCTGATGTTCACAATCCTAACCGCATCACGCACGTCTGAGGTCTTGCTGATGAAATGGGGCGAGGTCGATTTTGACGCGCGGCTTTGGATTGTCCCGGCTGAACGGATGAAAGCGGACGTTGAACACCGGGTGCCATTGACCGACGAAATGGGCGCGGTGCTGGAACCGATGAAAGCGATGGCATCTGAATACGTCTTTGAGGGCCAGCGCCGTCACAAGCCCCTAAGCAATATGTCGATGATGATGCAAATGCGCCGGATGGGGCGCGGCGATTATACGGTTCACGGCTTTAGAAGCACATTCAGGGATTGGGCGGCAGAGGTCGCCAATGCACCGCGTGAGATTGCCGAAATGGCTATAGCGCATCAGGTCGGGTCAGAGGTTGAGCGGGCCTATCGGCGGTCGGATATGCTGGAACGGCGGCGCGCGCTTATGGAACGGTGGAGCGGGTTTGTTGAGCAACGCCCAGCTAGCGTAGTGAGGTTTGGATAATGTTTGCCCCGATTGGGTTTAAGCCACTAGTTACAGTTTGGCAAAATGCTAAGAAAGTTGGACAAAAGTTTGCTGATGAAAAGATGCCAGCGGACAAAATTTACGAAGCTTCAAATTTCGAAGACGCAAACGCCTTTCTTCAAGAGCATCAAGAAATTTACCTCGAATCTGCCGCGCTAACTATGGACAGGTTTTTGGCGACGGACGTGACGGTTTTGATTGTAGCAAATTCCGGCGCACTTTCGGTAATTGATAAGCGCCTCATTTTTCCTGATCCATTTGACATGAGACTTGACGACTACGTCGATAGACGGGTCGAAAAATTTCCGTTTGTTCACACGGATTTGTAGGTGATTGACTTAGACAAAGCGGCTGCAGGAGTCGCTAACGCCAAGGCGTTACAAGAAAGAATTTCTAGCATGAGCGTCAACACCTCTGGAACCGAAAAGTGTATGAAAATTTTGACACATTTCGACATGTGCCCACTAGTTTTGGCTGAAAACGATTGCCCAAATTCGCCCGAAGAACTCGAAAGACTGGTGTCAAAAACTAAGAGAACAATTCTACAGCCGGAAATGGCAATAGAGAATATCCTTAAATTAGCCCGTGGCGGTCAGGTCGCAAAAGACGAAGTTAGGAGAAGCTTCTCTCACTTGGGAAAAAATCAGTTCGATAGGTCATGAGCAAAGCGCATGCGCTATTCTGGAATCCGTGTAACATTGGCGGAAGCTGTTGTTCGCCGTAGGCGCACAGGCCGTTGAGCAAAAAACGCCATTCGTACCGAGGCTTGATCTTAGAGCATTGTAATTGCTCAATGGCATTTCTGTTTTACTAGGCAAGGCTCTTTCGCA
>CAZBBZ010000496.1:0-2249 GCA_964489925.1 uncultured Rhodobacterales bacterium | reverse complement strand
AACATCGGAATGCCGCCGCGTTTGGCGACCTGATAATCGTTGAAATCATGCGCCCCGGTGATCTTCACTGCACCAGAGCCAAAGTCGGGGTCCGGGTATTCATCCGTAATGATCGGGATCAAGCGGCGATGCTCTTTCGGGCCAACCGGGATTTCACAGAGAGTGCCAACCAATGAGGCATAGCGCTCATCATCCGGATGCACCGCCACCGCGCCATCACCCAACATGGTTTCAGGCCGGGTGGTCGCGATCGAAATGTAATCCCGCGTCTCGCGGAAAGTGACGGCCCCATCTTCGTCTTTTTCGACGTACTCATAAGTCGCACCGCCCGCCAAAGGGTACTTAAAGTGCCACATGTGACCGGGTTTCTCGATATTCTCGACCTCAAGGTCAGAAATCGCCGTTTCAAAATGCGGGTCCCAGTTCACGAGCCGCTTGCCGCGATAAATCAGCCCTTGGTTATAAAGATCGACAAAGACCTTAAGCACCGCATCCGGGAAGTTGCCGGACATGGTGAAGGCTTCACGCTCCCAATCGCATGACGCGCCGAGGCGTTTCAGCTGGTTGATGATCTGCCCGCCAGATTGTTCTTTCCACGCCCAGACCCGCTCCAGAAACTTCTCGCGGCCCATATCTCGGCGGCCTTCACCACCTTCGGCGGCCAGCTGCTTTTCAACAACCAGTTGCGTCGCAATACCCGCATGATCTGTGCCCGGCTGCCAAAGCGTGTCAAAGCCCCGCATCCGGTGCCAGCGCACCAGAATGTCTTGCAGCGTGTTGTTAAACGCGTGGCCCGCGTGCAGAACCCCGGTCACATTGGGTGGCGGGATCATGATGCAGAAGGTTTCGTCCCGGCTGGCGTTTGCCCCGGCTTTGAAGGCACTCGCGGCCTCCCAAGCGGCGGCGATTTGCGCTTCGGCGGTGGCTGCATCGAAATTCTTTGGCAAAGACATGGGCTAAGACCGGCTTTTTACTTGGGTTTGGATCGAGCGGCGTCTTACCCCCGCTGTGCGCCTGAGGAAAGCCCTGTTTATAAACCAGCACTTGGGAAAGCGTTGTTAAACCCTAAAAGTATTTGGCATCCGTTGGCCTGAGTCGATCACAGTTTCGACGCTCAAGCGCTGAAACCACAACGCGTTAAAGTTGAAAGCAAACTATGTATGAGGATCATTTTGCATCAAAATTTCGCCGGCGCTAGAAAGATTTAACATTAAATTGCTGTTTGTTTTCTGATACTTGCCACATTTCAGCGCCAATAACGGCCTTACAACCGTAGATTTGGCGCATTATTGCCACGGTTCGTGCGGATTGCCCTGATCCGGACATATTCTTCTTCGTGATGAATAGCTTTATGCCGTAAAGATAGCGGGTGTTTGGTTCTTGGGTATCTGGGGACCATTCGTGTGTACTCGCTTAACCCTAGGGGCTTATTATGAAACTTAAAACTATGGCACTGGCCGCTGCACTTGCAGTCGCTCCCTTTGCCGCAAATGCGATCACTTTCGGCGTATCAGACGGCGACGCATACAACATCACCTCGGACTCGTCCTTCAATGGCATCGTTACAGCCGGTGGTGGTGCAGGAACATTTACCGTTGAATTCAATTCGCCAGTTGACCCACTCGCGGCCGACGTTGAAATGACAATCAACTCGCTACACCTTTCTGGTTTTACAGGTTTGACCGTTGCTTGGCTTGATGCTGGCATGAGCGCACTTGTTGGTCCTGAAGCTGCGGCTGTTGGAACAAATGTTCTATCGACTGTCTTCACGGCACCGAACCTTACTCAGTACGTCCAATTCGCATGGGACGGTTCACAGGCTCAAGCTGGCTTTGACTTCTCAGTCTCTGCGGTTCCTGTACCGGCTGGTGCACTTCTACTTGGCACGGCCTTGGTTGGTTTGGGTTTCGCGCGTTCGCGCAAAACCGCCTAAGTCGAAATTAGAAAAATCCTTAAAAGCGCCCTGGCATCGCCCGGGCGTTTTTGTTTTTGGCGCTCACATTTGACCTAAATGCTTGCCGAGAACACACCCTTTGATCAAACGGATCAAAAAGGTCCTCGCTTTCCGCCACAAACAAACATGGACTTAAAGAAAGTCTGCTTGGCATCAAAAAACAAAACGCCGTTAACCAACAATAAGAATCGCCTGTGACGCGCCAAATGCAGTCGGCTTCCATTTGCCAAAATAACATCGATTCTCCGCGCAGGCGGAATACCGCGCAGACGGCGGGGCCACGACACCTTCGCGC
>CAZBBZ010000495.1:0-2255 GCA_964489925.1 uncultured Rhodobacterales bacterium | reverse complement strand
CGTTAATGAATTGGAAACCACCGGGCAATCAAAGTTAATCAACCGATTTTAGGGGGATGAATTTTGGTTGCCCGCGCCTATACGGTCGCTTTTGAAGGCGTCAACGCCCGGCTGGTCGAGGTGCAATGCGCCATTTCGCCGGGTCTGCCTGCGTTTTCCGTGGTCGGTCTGCCCGACAAAGCCGTGTCCGAGGCCAAGGAACGCGTGCGCGCCGCGATCACCGCCCTGAACCTCGCCCTTCCGCCCCGGCGCATCACCATCAACCTATCGCCTGCGGATTTGCCCAAAGAAGGCTCGCACTTCGATTTGCCCATCGCGCTTGCGGTTCTTGCGGCCATGGACGTGGTCCCCCCCGAAGATATCGCGCGCCAAGTTAGCCTTGGCGAATTGTCCCTTGCGGGCGATCTTATCAGCGTTACAGGCGCGCTTCCCGCCGCGATCACCGCCGCAGAAGTGGCACGCGATATGATCTGTCCCACCGCTTGCGGGGCCGAGGCCGCTTGGGTCGGTGATGCCAAGGTCATTGCCGCCGATACCTTGCTGGCGATGGTCAATCATTTCAACGGGCGTAGCGTGTTGCCAACCGCCGAGCCGCGCCGCAGCGATGCCCGTCCCAGCCATCGCGATTTGCGCGACGTGAAGGGCCAGACCAAGGCCAAGCGCGCGTTGGAAGTTGCCGCCGCTGGCCGTCACCACTTGCTCATGGTCGGCGCGCCGGGGTCGGGCAAATCCATGCTCGCGCGTCGCCTGCCCAGTATCCTGCCCCCGCTTAGTGCCGCCGAAGCGCTGGAAAGTTCGATCATTCATTCTGTGGCCGGTCTGCTTGATGAAAGCGGTATCCTGCGCGAACGCCCGTTTATTGCGCCTCATCACACCGCATCTGTTGCGGCTGTTGTGGGGGGCGGGCGCGATGCGAAACCCGGTGAAATCTCGCTGGCGCATCACGGCGTTCTGTTTCTCGATGAGCTGCCCGAATTTCCCCGCGCCGTGCTTGAACCCCTGCGCCAGCCGCTTGAAACCGGCGATGTTGTCGTCAGCCGGGCCAATGCCCATGTGCGCTATCCCTGCCGTTTTATGCTGGTGGGGGCGGCCAATCCCTGTCGCTGCGGCTATCTGGCTGACCCGACCCGCGCCTGCGCCAAAGCCCCGCTCTGTGGCGAGGATTACTTGGGCCGCGTGTCCGGCCCCTTGCTGGACCGCTTTGATCTGCGCATCGAGGTGCCGCCTGTGAATATCGAGGACATGTCGCGCATCGAACAGTCCGATACCAGCGCAGAGGTCGCCACCCGCGTCGCCGCCGCGCGCCAAGTCCAACTGGAACGCTACGCAGGCGTTGAAGGCACTTGGGCCAACGCGGATGCCGAAGGCGAACTGTTAGACGAGGTTGCCCGCCCCGAACCCGACGGGCGCGCCCTGCTGGATCAGATCAGTCAAAAACACCGCATGAGCGCGCGGGGCTATCACCGCATCCTACGCGTGGCCCGCACCATCGCGGATCTGGACGAAGCTGACAGCGTCACCCGCCTCCATATCGCCGAGGCCATTGGCTATCGCCTCGCCTTTGGGCGGTAGGGGGCACCCAACAAAAAAGGCCGGGACAAACCCCGGCCTTTCGCAACCACCAAAAGCGGTCAATCTTATAGGTTTTCTTCGATCCAACCCTGAAGTGCAGCTTTCGGGGCAGCACCGGTTTTGTTCGATGTCACTTCGCCGTCTTTATACAAGAACAGCGCTGGGATGCCGCGCACGCCCACTTGTGACGGAGAATTTGGGTTCGCGTCCACATCGACCTTCACGATCTTAACGCGGCCTTCATATTCTACGGCCAATTCTTCAAGCGCGGGGCCAATTTGTTTGCACGGGCCGCACCATTCGGCCCAGAAATCCACCACTACGGGGATGTCGGATTGCTTGACGATCTCGTCAAAAGTTGCGTCTGTCGCGGCTACGGTCGCCATGCCTCGAACTCCTGTTTTTTTGGTTCATTGCAGATTTAGGGCAGACTTATGTACGGCTCACCCTTTGGTCAAGTCAGATCGCGCCTTCAAAAGCGCCATCGACCAAATCATTTGGCAAAGCCATCAGCGCGCCGGTTTCTGTCCACAAAATCTTGGTCACGATCTCTTTTTGCGGCCAAACAGCCCCCAGAGCCGCGCGATACGCCCCCATTTGTTGCAACAGGCCAAGCGGCACCCCCGAAGCCGTGTCCGGCACCTGTCGGTTGGACTTAAAGTCAATACATTCAACCCGGTTAG
>CAZBBZ010000494.1:0-2255 GCA_964489925.1 uncultured Rhodobacterales bacterium | reverse complement strand
TTGGCGCGCAAGGCGCAGGGACGTTTCAACGCTGTCAGACCCGCCAGAGGTAAAGAACGAGCGTACCATGCCTTCGGGCGCAAAAAAGTCCTGCAACATCTCGCTAAGTTCGATCACCTTGTCGTTCGTGGTGCCACGAAAGATCGAATAATAGGGCAGCTCGTTCAGTTGATCCGCAATCGCCTGTTTCACCGGCTCGCAAGAATAACCCAGATTGACGTTCCACAAACCGCCAACCGCATCAATCAGCGTGTGACCATCCACATCCGTCACCGTGCAGCCCTGACCGCCCGTGATAATCGCAGGCGGATTGGCCTGCATTTCAGCCGGATGCGCCATCGGGTGCCAGACGTGCTTTGCGTTGTGGGCCTTTAAGAAGTTGGAATCTTTCATGGCAGCGCGCCTCCTGTTGGGAACGGTTGTGTTGACACAAGGCGGCTCATAGCGCGCCCCACTTTTGCAAAAGCGCGGGCGGCACTGTGCCCGCTAAGTCCTTGGTGATTTCTATCGATAACCCGCCCAAACCTGCGGCAAAGCGGCGTTGGTCCGCGGTGTCCATACGCGCGGACGGCGTGGCAATCGCGAGCGTACCAATGGCGGTTCCACTCGGTCCAAAGAACGGCACCGCCACCGAGCGCACGTCGGTTTCAAAATACTGATCCGCAAAGGCGTAGCCCGTGGCTTGGGCCTGTTTGATCCGCGCGTTCAGATCATCGACAGAAACTGGAGTGCTATCGGTGAACGACGTTAAGGGTGCGTCTTTGGGTCCCGGCTTGGGCGCGCCAAAGGCCAGCATAGCAATGCCAGAAGATGTGGCGTGATAGGGTAAAACGTCGGCTTCGTCCAAGCCCACCCGCGTGCCGTTGTAGCCTCCATCATCAAAACAAAGCGAAGACATGCCCCCCGCTTGGGGCAAGGCGGCATGGACCAATTCGCCAATGGTTTCCGCAAAACGGCGCAGCGGCGGGGCGACGATGCTTAACAGCGGCACGGTTTGTTCGCGCACCGCTGCCAGCCGGATGATCGCAGGCCCCAAGCGATAGGCGCGGGTCATTGGGTTTTGTTCCAGAAACCCCGCGTCGCGCAAGTTGGTCAAATAGCGATGCACCGTGCCTTTATCAAAGCCGCTGCGCGTAGCGAACTCGGCCAGCCCAATCTCGGGCGTGTTGCTGGAAAAATGTTCCAGCAGTCCAAGGGCCTTTTTGATCGTAGACATTACGCAGCGTCGCCTTTTGGTTCTCACTATTGATTGACAGCCGCGCAGACGACGGTCAATATTAAATAATAACACGACAGTTCAAATAGTGAACCTGTTTCGGAGAATGGTTTGTTAACTCAGGACCAGATTGATCCCCTACGGAATGCCGCGATTGACCCGCCGCATATGGTGGTTGATGGCCAAGCGGTAGCGGCGCAATCTGGCAAGACCTTGGATGTTGTGTCCCCGCTGAACGGCAAAGTCATTGCGCAACTGCCCGATGGGGATCAAGCGGATGTGGATTTGGCGGTGGGGGCTGCACGGCGCGCCTTTGAAAGCGGCGTTTGGTCCAATCAACCACCCGCCGCGCGCAAGAAGGTTTTGCAAAAATGGGCGGAGTTGGTTGAAGCCCATGCGCTAGAGCTGGCGGTTCTAGGTGTGCGCGACAATGGCACTGAAATCGCGATGGCTTATAAGGCCGAGCCTTTGTCGGCAGTTGGCACGATCCGATTTTACGCCGAAGCACTTGATAAAGTGTATGGCGACATTGCCCCTACAGCTAAGGATGTTTTGGGTCTGATCCACCGCGAACCGTTGGGTGTTGTCGGGGCCATCGTGCCGTGGAATTTCCCATTGATGATTGCCGCGTGGAAGGTCGCCCCAGCTTTGGCCACGGGTAATAGCGTTGTGGTGAAACCGTCCGAGGCGGCCTCGCTTTCGGTGCTGCGACTGGCGCAATTGGCGCTAGAGGCGGGCTTGCCCGAAGGTGTGTTGAACGTGGTCACCGGGCAGGGCGCAAGCGTGGGCCAAGCGCTGGCTCGCTCGATGGAGGTCGACGTCCTTGCCTTCACAGGATCAGGTGCTGTGGGTCGACGCTTGATGGAATACGCTGCGCAATCTAACCTAAAGCGCGTGTATCTGGAACTGGGCGGCAAGTCCCCGCATATCGTGTTTGAGGATTGTGCCAATCTGGATGTGGCAGCGCGAGCGGTCGTGAACGGTATTTTCCGAAATTCCGGGCAGGTCTGTATCGCCGGGTCGCGGTTGTTGGTGCATC
>CAZBBZ010000493.1:0-2261 GCA_964489925.1 uncultured Rhodobacterales bacterium | reverse complement strand
TTTACCAAGTTGTCGATGTGGCTATTGAAGACACCGACACGTCATTTGATCTTAACTCCAAGTGTTACGAGGCGGGCTTAGACGGGTTTCGGAACCTAACGGCTGATGTGTTTGGGGATGGCCTGAAAGGGTCGGCCCAATCTGGGGAGCGCGGTTGGTACGCGGGATCGAAACGGCCACAAAACTTGGGTATTCTTGATTTTTCCCAAACGGCTGAACAAGTGCAGCGTATGGTTCGTGCGCTAGATTTTGGGCCAGGCGCGAACACATTGGGGTTCGCAAAAATCTGGACTGGCGCGACCCTGTTGAAGGTGGATCAAGCCGAAATCATTGATGGGGCAAAAGCGGCTGGAACCGTGCTCGCCGTTGATGGATTTGCGGTGGACGTGGCCTGCGGCGAAGGAGCGCTTCGTCTTACCTGTAGTGAAGCGCTCAACGGTCAACTTGATGGCGCTGTAAAGCCGGGCGATGTTATTCCGGCACCAGAAACCTTTGACGATGAAGCGCTCACCAAAGCTGGAAAGTCCGAGTTGTTCTGGCGTCGCCGTGTGGACCAACTGGCGGTTTCGCTTCCTGCGCACGCCGGTTCAAACGCAATTGATGACACCGTTTCAGAGCATCGCCTCGACGTTGATAGTTCAGACTTGAGTGGTTGGATTGCCGCATGGATTGCATGGTGCGCCCAGCAAACCGGCGCCGAACGAGGCGCGGTTTCTGTGGGGCAGGGTGCAGACTACCCGGCGTTAAATGCGCGGCTTCTTTTGAGCGCTGAGTTGGGCGATGACACAAGCACCGCGCTTACGGCTGTAGAACAAGCACTCGCCGCGTCGCTCGAAAAAGGGGCGCTGCCTGTAGATTTCAGCCATCGGCTAGATCCGGTTCAACGCGAAAAAATCAGCCAAGCGGAGCGGATTGTTTTTGCAAAGAACAAGGATGAGGTTGGGGATGATTTCGATCTCGCCTTGGTCCTAGACGATCAAAAATTGATTGCTCGACGCGGTGCCTATGACGACGCAACTGCGGAAAGTATTGCGGCGCAATTTTCGTTTTATGCGAACGGGTTTCTTGGCAAGACGTCAAAGCTAACCGATCTCGCCTTGGCTGATGCGGCCGATACCACTTTGGCCAGCTTGAACGATGATTTTGATAGCGGCACAACTATTCAGCAGGCCTTTGAAGCGCAGGTTGCCAGCAACCCTGATCACATTGCTTTGGAAGCCGGGCAAGACAAATTCACCTACGCTGAACTAAACGAAAAAGCCGAAAGCCTTGCGCGCGCATTGGCTGAAAGAGGTGCGGCACCGGGCGCCAAGATTGGCGTTTGTCACAAGCGAAATGCTGATTTGGTCGTGGCTTTGTTGGCCGTTTTGAAAACAGGCGCTGCTTACTTGCCGCTCGATCCAACCTACCCGGTGGATCGCATCAAATACATGATCGACGATTCAGGCGCGCGTTTGATCGTTTGTGATACCGCATCTGCAGCAGCAATAAAAATTGATCGCGACAAGCAAGTGCTTAGTTCTGCGACCAGCGACAAGGCGTTCAAGCCGAAATACAATTCCAGCGATTTAGCCTATCAAATCTACACGTCCGGTTCCACAGGGAACCCAAAGGGCGTCATGGTCACCCATCGCAACGCGATTAACTTTTTCGCAGGCATGGATGGAAAGATTCCCCTAAGCGAGCAGTCACGCCTATTGGCAGTGACATCAATGTCGTTCGATATTTCCGTGCTGGAAATTTTCTGGACCTTGACGCGTGGGTCTACTTTGGTGTTGCAAACAGATGGTGGTGACAGTGGCTTGCCAGCGTTTTCGCTGTTCTATTTTGCATCGGAATCGGCCGGATCGGGGCATCATGCGTATCGCTTGCTGATCGAAGGTGCGAAGTTTGCCGATGAAAACGGGTTTGAGGCGATCTGGAACCCAGAGCGTCACTTCCATGCCTTTGGTGGGCTTTACCCGAACCCGGCAGTTAGTCTTGCGGCGGTTGCGGGGATGACCAAGAATGTGAAACTGCGCGGTGGATCGTGCGTTTTGCCACTTCACCACCCTGTGCGCGCTGCCGAAGACTGGTCGCTTTTGGATAACTTATCCAATGGGCGTGCGGGCATGGCGATTGCTTCTGGTTGGCAGCCCAACGACTTTATCTTTCAGCCTCAGAATTTTGAGGGTCGCAAAGATGTTATGGTGGAAAGCATTGAAATCATGCGCGCCCTTTGGCGGGGTGAAAAACGCAGCTTCCCCGGCCATGACGGAAAA
>CAZBBZ010000492.1:0-2265 GCA_964489925.1 uncultured Rhodobacterales bacterium | reverse complement strand
CAACTGTGGTCGAGTGACAAATCCGCGCCTGATGATCCACGTTGTTTGTGCCCCAATAGGCAGCAAACTTGCGGAACAGATAGGCTTGCTCGTTGGAATGCTTGGCTGATCCCAGCCAGTAAACGCTGTCCGGTCCGCTTTCGTCGCGGATCGTGTTCATCCCGTCGCCGATCTCGTCGATCGCCTGCTCCCAAGAGATGCGCTTCCATTCGCCGTTCTCTTTTTTCATCGGGTATTTCAGACGACGCTCGCCATGAGCATGCTCACGGACGGCGGCTCCTTTGGCGCAATGGGCACCAAGGTTGAACGGGCTATCCCAACCGGGCTCTTGCCCTGTCCAGACACCGTTTTGGACCTCTGCTAGAACGGTACAACCGACCGAGCAGTGGGTACATACAGATTTTTTCAGCTCGACCGCCTCGGAGGACGTTTGAGCGCTTGCTTGTTGGACAGTTCCGCCGGTCGCAGCAATCGCTGCCAATCCGCCGACGGCTAACCCTGAGCCGCGCAAAAATGCGCGCCGGTCAACTGAGGCGTTTGCCGCATCAGTTAGGCCATTAGACAGGATAGAGCCCCGCTGGGGGCGTCGCGCAACCCCGTTGGTCTTTTTCCTTAGCATGTTATTCCTCCCTTGCTTGTTCTGCCGTCGTCACGACATCACGCGCTTGGCTATGGTTTTGACCATTAGCAGTCGGGCGTCACGCAACCAGTCGCTTTGGTCTTTGCTTTGTCTCGTCCCGCAAAGGGGCGAAACCATCGCATTCACGCTCTTAGAATTTGGCGCTTTCAAAATAGGCACGGGTATGAACGGTATCTTGCATCTTTTCAGATGTCAGATCCGGCTCTTGGGCCTGTGCCGCAGTCGTCCCAGCCGTTACCGCAACCGCCGCAAGGGGCGCTGTGGTGCCTGCCAGTTTCAGAAAATCGCGCCGGCTGGCGGCGTCTTTCTTATCTGCCATTAAACAGTCTCCTGTTTTGGTTCCGACGGTTGCCCGCCGCTCGTTTAGCGCGCTTTTACGCACCGCTCATTCGAAAGGCTTCAATCTCGATATCCATCAACGCTCGGCCAACCGTGCCGACCGCCGCATAAAAGACCGAGTTCTTGGCCCCTTCCAAATCTGAATAAAAATGCCCCGCCCAAGGCGCGATATGGGCGTTAAAGAACGTGCGTTGCACGTCCAAACTTTCGGCCACGCCAAAGCGCCCGACGATCATGGCGGCCATCATTTCCATGAGGCTCGCGATATTATCTTCCGGCTCGAACACATTGTCAGAGCGTTGTAGCCCGCGCGTTTGCATATCCGTGCGCAGCCGCGCCAAGGGCTTTTCGTTCAAAAAACCCGTCATGTAGTAGCTGGCATAGGGCAGCAATTCACCACGCCCGAGCCCGATAAACAGCTTGTTGTATTCACTCTCCGCCGTCTTCGGTTTGACCCGCTTGGCCATTTTAGACAGCGCCGTGATGCCAACCCCAAGCTCCGTGTCATCCCCGGTAAGCCCCGCGGTTTGATCAAGCAAAATCTGATCGGGCGGACCCGACAGGATCAGCCCCAAAAAGTTGTAAAGATCAGCGCGCAGGCGATCCTCATCTGCAATCTTTACGCTTTCAGCGACCGCACTCATGTGGCGGCCCCCGCTTCAAACTCAAATCGCATCCGACGGATGCGCGTAGGCTCACTCAACTCGATTTCCAATTCTTGTTTGGGGCCGTCAACTTTGGGGCCGTCAACTTCGGCCACCTCAAAAGGCTCTGGCGTCACATCTGGTTCTAAGTCGCCTAGGACCGCCTCTTCTGCCTCTAATTCCTCAGAGGCATCTTCAGCCATTTCTACCGGACCAGCGGCCAGTTCTTCGGCTTGGCGGGCAAGTTCTTCCACGTGTTTCAACATGCCTTTGCCGACCTGATAAGCCGTTTGCAGGTTCTCAACGACCGTGGCCGCATCGGTGTAATCCTCGCCATATTCCACCAGCCCGTCCACATTGGCCAGAACCGGGTTCAAGCGCCACAACTTGCGCAAGGCGCGCTGTTTGATCCGCTCTGGGATCGCTGAGCCCATGAACGCCTTGAAATCATCGTCCACGGTCAAATCATCTGGATCGGGCAGATCAAATTCCGCCAACAACTCTGCGTCGGTCTTTTCCGCTTGATCGGCTTGAACATCGGCCAATGCTGCGGCCTGCGCTTCAGCTTCAACGGCGGCACGTTGCGCGTCTTGTTCTGCGGCGACCGCCGCGCGGCGTTTGGACCAACCGGCAATCATTGCA
>CAZBBZ010000491.1:850-2271 GCA_964489925.1 uncultured Rhodobacterales bacterium | reverse complement strand
GAGGCCGAGAGAGTTTCCCAAGACGTTCTTACCGACCAAGAGCGCGCAAGTCTTGTGCCCGTGTTCATTCGCCTTGTCCGTCTTGGTGAGACCAGCGGTGCCACGCGAAGGCTGGCGGCCCTTAGCGAGTTCGATGATCCTGAGCGCGCCTTGATTGATCGCTTGGCGCAGGACAAGTGCGGCCGTCTCCTACTGGTATCAGACAAAAGCGTCGAGATTGCCCATGAGGCGCTGATCACGCAATGGGGCGAACTTGCGGATGAGATCAATCAAAAGGCACCATTGGTCCGGCATCTTGGCACATTAATGCCCATTGCAAAAAACTGGGATAGCGAGAAAAACCAAAGAAAACATGTGCCATCGGTGGCTGATTTAGAGAGCTTTGTTCGGTTAAAGAATGCAGAACCAAATTGGTTGAGTGCCAGTGAGGACGGCTTCATATCGTGGGCTCAGAGGCGGGTACGCAGAGGCAAAATCGCTCAAGGAATTATCGCCACATTGATTACCGGATTGTTTATCTTCGCAGGGTATTTTTATTGGAATGGATTGATTGCCGAGCTGGCCGCCGAAAAGACCGCTCTTGAGGCGCGGCAAGCCCAGCGCAAGGCCCTTGCAATCCATGCGTTGAACAAGGTTGATGACGATCCAATCGAAGCCATCAAACTTGCTATTGCCGCGTGGCCGATGGACGTTCAAGAGCTCGATAGTACTCCGGAAGTAGGATTTAGTCCTATCGGGGCAGCGCTACGTATAGGTTTACCGCTAAGCATTTTTGAGGGACATGAGAGCTTTGTGCAAAGCGTCGCCTTCTCCGCCGATGGCCGCCGCATCGCCACGGGCTCTGATGACCAAACCGCGCGCATTTGGGGTGTTGGCCTCCCCACGAATAGATCACTATTGTTACATGCCTGCTATTCCCTCCCCTTTAAAAACGGCCGTAGAGATTTATCCATGGCAGGTCTCACCAAAGAGATCGGTCTGCCTGATCTTCCGGATTTGACCCCTTGCGATCAGTATGACCCGCCGATGCCCGGAGATGCGCAATGACGGTCCAGCGGGCCAAACGTCTGCTCGCGTTGGATGGTGGCGGGTTGATGGGATTGATTAGCATCGGGTATCTTTGCCAAATCGAAAAGCAGTTGCGCGAGGCCTCGGGTGAAGGCCCAGAGTTTCGGCTGCGGGATTATTTCGATTATTTCGGCGGCACTTCGACTGGGGCAATTATAGCCTCGGCACTGGCGCTGGGGCGTTCTGCGACCGAGATACGTGAGTTCTATTTAAAGCACGGCGCACGGATGTTCACTCAGGCCTCGCTATGGATGCAGCTGCGCTCGGGGTTTTCGCACAAATACAACCACGACTATCTTGCCGGTCTTTTGCAGCAAGAGTTCACCGACCAAACCATTTTGGATCTGCAAACG
>CAZBBZ010000491.1:526-840 GCA_964489925.1 uncultured Rhodobacterales bacterium | reverse complement strand
CCGATCAACATCTGATGGTCGTGCTGCGCAACGCGCAAAACGATAGCACATGGCCGCTGAGCACCAACCCAGATGACCGCTATAACGACGCCGAGCGCCCAAATTGCAATCGGCACATCCCCCTTTGGCAAATTATACGCGCCTCGACAGCTGCGCCTTCGTTTTTTCAGCCGGAGCGGATCAAGTTTCCAGACGGCAGTGCCTTTTCTTTTGTGGATGGTGGGCTGACACCACACAACAACCCTGCGTGGAAGCTCTTCCAAATGGCCACACTCCCTGAGTATCGGCTTGGATGGGAAAAGGGCGTGGATCGC
>CAZBBZ010000491.1:0-516 GCA_964489925.1 uncultured Rhodobacterales bacterium | reverse complement strand
TGTTAGTCGTCTCAATCGGAACAGGGCGTGCCCGTGATCCAGTGGCCCGCCCCAGCCGGTTTGGCGCGGCCCTCCACACCCTCGCGTCGCGCACGCCTTCGGACCTGATGCGCGGTGCGAACCAAGAAATAGATACGACCTGCCGCACCGTCGGGCATTGCCTTTACGGGCACAGGATCGACAGGCAAATGGGCAATATGGTTGGCGGCTCGTCCAATGGAAAACAGTTTTCCTACATTAGATATGACGCGGATGTGTCGCATGAAGGGCAGGAGGATCTCGGCGTGCCCTTGCCTTGGGTGCCGCTGAAAATGGATGATGTTTCAAAGATCAACCACTTCGATTTGATTGGGGAATACGCGGCCCGAAAGCAGGTTGATGTTACTTCGCAGTTTGCGGCTTTTGCGATCCCACAATGATTTGGCCGAGCGGTATCCAACCAAATTTCTTGTGACCGCAAAAAAAATTCAAAATTTCTATGACTGTCTTTTTTGTAAAAAAATAAAATGGCCGTTG
>CAZBBZ010000490.1:0-2275 GCA_964489925.1 uncultured Rhodobacterales bacterium | reverse complement strand
TGACCGCAACACCACCATCCCAACGAAGAAATCGCAAATCTTCTCGACCGCAGAAGACAGCCAAAACGCTGTGACGATCCGCGTGTTCCAGGGCGAGCGCGAAATGGCCAACGACAACAAGATGCTTGGTCAATTCAACCTCGAAGATATCCCGCCAGCACCGCGCGGCATGCCTCAGATCGAGGTGACGTTTGACATTGATGCCAACGGTATTGTGTCGGTGTCTGCGAAAGACAAAGGCACCAACAAAGAGCAGAAGATCACGATCCAAGCTTCTGGTGGCCTGTCGGATGACGATATCGACGCGATGGTTCGCGATGCGGAAGAAAACGCCGAAGCGGATAAAGAGCGCCGCGAGGTGGTTGAAGCCCGCAACATGGCCGAAGGGCGCATCGACTATAACGAAAAGCAAGTCAAAGAGCATGGCGATAAGGTTGATCCAACCACGATTGAAGCGATCGAGCTTGCGATTGCTGCGCTAAAAGACGTGCTTGAGGACGAAAACGCCTCGGCTTCGAAGTTGCAATCCGGCATCCAGAATATGGAAGAAGCGGCCATGCGTTTGGGTGAAGCGATCTATGCGGCCCAAGGCGATGGCAGCGGCGGTGGCGACAGCGATGGCCCTTCGATGGACGATGAGCCTTCAAGCGTTGACGAAGATATCGTTGATGCGGACTTCGAGGATCTTGGCGAAAACCGCCGCGATTCCTGATAAAATTTTGCGCGCGCGTCGGGCTTGATGGCCAAACGCGCGCGCTTTTTATTTGCGGGACAACTGACACATGGCAAAGCGCGACTACTATGAAACGCTTGGGGTGTCCAAAGGCGCTGACGAAACGGAAATCAAAAAAGCTTTCCGGAAAAAAGCGATGGAATTGCATCCTGATCGCAATCAGGACAATCCCGAAGCGGAGTCTCAGTTCAAAGAGGCCAATGAAGCCTATGACATCCTAAAGGACGCCGAGAAAAAGGCGGCCTATGATCGCTATGGTCATGCGGCTTTTGAAGGTGGCACGGGTGCTAGTGCTGGGCAGGGTGGTTTCCGTCCTGGTGGCAACGGCGATTTTTCCTCGGCATTCTCGGATATTTTCGACGATCTGTTCGGCGATTTTGGCGGCGGTCGTGGCCGCGCTGGTGGACGTCAGCAATCTACGCGCGGCTCTGATCTGCGCTACAACATGCGGGTGACGCTTGAAGAAGCCTATGCCGGCAAGCAAGCGACCATCACCGTACCTGCGTCGTCCACCTGTGAGGGGTGTAACGGAACCGGGGCCGAAGGCGGTGCCGAGCCTATGACCTGTCCGACTTGTTCGGGCTTGGGCAAAGTGCGCGCGCAGCAGGGCTTTTTCACGATTGAACGGACCTGTCCGACCTGTAACGGGCATGGGCAAACGATCAAGAACCCTTGTAAATCTTGCGCGGGTGCGGGCCGGGTCAAATCTGACCGCTCGCTTAGTGTGAACATCCCCGCAGGTGTCGAAACCGGGACACGCATTCGTCTTGGTGGCGAGGGCGAGGCTGGTTTGCGCGGGGGGCCTTCGGGTGATCTTTATATTTTCATTCAAGTCGATGAACATTCGATTTTCGAACGCGATGGTCTGAACTTGTTTTGCCGTATTCCGGTAACGATGGGCACAGCGGTTTTGGGCGGCGATATTGAAGCGCCGACGATTGATGGTGGGCGCAGCCGGGTCAAAGTTCCGGTGGGCGTGCAAACGGGCAAGCAACTGCGCTTGCGCGGCAAAGGCATGCCTGCAATTCGCGGCAATGGTAGCGGTGATCTTTACATCGAATTGGCTGTGGAAACGCCGGTCAATTTGACGGCGCGGCAAAAAGAATTGCTGCAAGAGTTTGATGCCATCGCCGAAGAACAGAACAACCCGGACAATGCTGACTTTTTCACGAAAGTGAAAAAGTTTTGGGGCGGGTCCTGATCGAACCACAGTGCTTTTGGACCCATTTCGTTGGGCCTAAAGCAGCGGTTCGGACCAAGGCAGCAGCTTAGCGGGAACAGAGTTTCCCAAAACCAGCGCCGAGAGGTCACTTGACGCTGTGGCATCTATAAAGGCGTAGGCAAGATTTTTGCCCACGCGATGCCCCCAAGCGGCGGATGTGACTGTGCCGACGACTTTTCCGTTTTGTAAAATACTGTCCCCGCCATGCGCTGGAGCTGTTTTGCTATCCAGTTCCAACAGATGAAGCTGACGTTTGGGGCCGTCTTTTGAACGTGCTTCTAATGCGGCTTTGCCCACGAAATCCTTGTCCAGTTTCACGA
>CAZBBZ010000489.1:0-2277 GCA_964489925.1 uncultured Rhodobacterales bacterium | reverse complement strand
ATATATTCAACCCCTTGTTTTCCATCGCACCCATGTTGAAGTCGTCCACGGCGACAATCATGAAAATATCTAGGTCATACTCTCGGCCATAAACCTCTTCGTCCCATGTCATCGACCGCTTAAGCGCATCCATCGCATAGGCGCAGCGATCCTGATCCCCGTCGCGCACAAAAATCTGCAAAGCAACATCGCGCCCAGAAGCAGTGACAAAGTGGTCGTCAAAAGACACCAGATCGCCCGCTACAAGCGCGAAAAGATAGGCGGGTTTTGGGTGCGGATCGGTCCAAATGGCAAAGCCATCACCGGTTTGATCAAGGTTCCCGTTTGAAAGCAGCACGGGCGCGTTCCCTTCGACCCGAACCCGAAACGGTGCCAAAACGTCTGGACGGTCCGGGTAATAGGTGATTTTGCGAAAACCTTCAGCCTCGCATTGGGTGCAATACATGCCTTTGGACATATAAAGCCCTTCTAGTGCGGTATTTTCACTAGGATTGATTTCGACCTCACAGGCCCAAGTGAATGTGCCACTCGGCAAAAGCTTGACTGGCACGATCAGCTGCTGTTCGGTGATTGACAGGGTGTCAACGTCGATTGACACGCCGTCAATTGACGCCGTGACAAGCTTTAGACCGATGCCGTCCAAGACCAAATCATCGTCACTGGTTTTCGTGAATTTAATCTGGGAAAGAACCCGCGTTGCTTTTGGGTTCAGCGTGAACGTCAAATCAACACTTTCGACCGTAAAGCCATAGGCGCGATATTCCGACAATCGGGTTGGTTTGGCTGTGTCTGTGCGCATGCTCGGGGTCCAATGCTGTTCGTGTGAGGCGGGTTCGACGCAATTTGAGGCTGTTGTTAAGTAAATCAACTTAAATCGGAATAATTGCAACTGGCTGAAATGTGGTTTGGATTTCGCTTTTCACCCAATGGTGCTAACACGGCTTAAACATCGCGTGATGAACGCGCAGAACTGAAAGGCACCGGGGAAATGTCCAAGAGAATTGCAAAAGCCGAGCTAAGCGTTGCGCCGGATTACGTCGAGTTTATCGAAACCCGCGCGTTGCCCGGCACAGGTGTCACCGCAGATACGTTTTGGAAAGGTCTATCGACCTTGGCCCATGAGTTTGGCCCCAAACGGCGCGCTCTTTTGGCCAAGCGTGAGGCGCTACAGGGCAAGCTGGATGAGTGGAACAAAGCGCATGTTGGCCAACCCATTGATCTGGATAGCTATAAGGCTTTTTTAACCGAGATTGGCTATCTGGTTCCCGACGGGCCGAAGTTTCAGATCGAAACGGAAAATGTGGACCCGGAAATTGCACAAGTGCCGGGCCCCCAACTGGTGGTTCCGGTGATGAACGCGCGCTATGCGCTGAACGCCGCGAATGCACGCTGGAATTCGCTCTATGATGCGCTTTACGGCACCGATGCGCTGGGTGATGCGCCGCTAAAGGGCGGCTATGATGCTGCGCGGGGCGCGCGCGTTGTGTCTTGGGCCAAAGGCTTTTTGGATGATGCGGCCCCACTTGCGGGTGGGTCTTGGGCTGATGTGACGTCGATCACTGTGAACGGTCCGGCTTTGATGGTTGCGGGAAAAATGGGCGAAACCGGCTTGGCGGATCCGGGCCAGTTTGTTGGATCAAACGAGGCGGATCACGGCCTAGCAGAAGTGTTCCTTGTCAAAAATGGGATGCATATCAACATCGTAATCGACCCGGATCACATGATTGGCAAAGATGACCCGGCACATATTTCTGACGTGATTTTGGAAAGCGCGCTGACGGCGATCATGGATTGCGAAGACTCGGTCGCCGCCGTTGATGCGCAAGATAAAGTGCTGACCTATTCCAACTGGCTTGGCCTAATGAAAGGCGATTTGGCCGAAGAAGTCACCAAGGGCGGCAAGACGTTTTCCCGCATTTTGGACGATGACGTGGAGCTCGACGGCCCCGATGGTGATGAGGTCACCCTGAAAGGGCGCGCCTTGTTGTGGGTGCGCAATGTGGGTCTGTTGATGGACACGCCGGTCGTGCTGGATCGGGACGGCAATGAACTGGGCGAGGGCATGATGGATGCGCTGACCACGGTGCTTTGTGCGATTCACGACCTAAACCGGGAAAGCGGGAACTCGGTCGAAGGCTCGGTCTATGTTGTTGAACCCAAGATGCACGGGCCCGAAGAAGTCGCCTTTATCTGCGCGATGATGGACCATGTCGAAGACACGCTCGGCCTGCCGCGCCACACGGTCAAAATCGGCATCATGGATGAAGAGCGGCGCAC
>CAZBBZ010000488.1:0-2285 GCA_964489925.1 uncultured Rhodobacterales bacterium | reverse complement strand
GATGTCATAGCGCGTGGTCCGGCGCGATCCATCTTCGCGCGGTTCTGCATCAATCGTAATCGCTTGCGCCGGGCAAATCGCTTCGCAGAGCTTACAAGCAATGCAACGTTCTTCGCCGTTTGGATATCGACGCAACGCATGTTCACCACGAAAACGAGGACTAAGCGGCCCTTTTTCGTGCGGATAATTCAATGTCGCTTTGGGGCTGAAAAAATATTTCAGGCCCAGTTTCATGCCGACCCAGAAATCCACCATCAGGAAATACTTGGTCGCGCGGGTCCAGTCCATCGTGCTCATATTTTGTTAAGCCTTTTCCTGGGCCAAAACGGGTTTGGCATGAAAGTTTTGCAACGTCTTTGCTTCGCGAACGGGGGGTAAAGAAAGGTCCATGATCGCTATCACCCGCCTGTCGCCCAGCGGGCATAGCCCGGCACGTCGTATTTTGCGAAAACCGCGACCAGCACGACCCAGAACAGGGACATGGGCAAGAACACTTTCCATCCCAAACGCATCAATTGGTCATAGCGGTAGCGCGGCACAATCGCTTTGACCATCGCGAAGAGGAAGAAGACCACAAGCATCTTGGAAACCATCCAAAACGCACCATCGGGAAGACCCGGAATAGGGCTTAACCAGCCACCAAAGAATAGCAGTGTTGTCATCGCGCACATCAAGAATATGGCGATGTATTCCCCGGCCATAAACAAGAGGAACGGTGTGGAAGAATATTCAACTTGATACCCGGCCACGAGTTCTGATTCCGCTTCCGGTAAATCGAACGGCGGACGGTTGGTTTCGGCCAAAGCACTGACAAAGAACAGCACAACCATCGGCAGATGCGGCAACCAATACCACGAAAACAAGCCGTAAGACCCGTCTTGTGCATGGACAATATCGGTCAGGTTTAGTGAGCCGGTGGACAGAATGACGCCAATAATAATGAAACCAATCGAGACCTCATAAGAAATCATCTGTGCAGCAGATCGCAAAGAGCCCAAGAACGGGTACTTAGAGTTCGAGGCCCAGCCCCCCATGATCACGCCATAAACTTCGAGCGAGCCAATGGCAAAGAGGTACAAAATGCCCACGTTCAGGTTTGCGAGCACCCAACCGTCCGAAAAAGGAACAACCGCCCATGCGATAACGGCCAATACGAACGACAATAGCGGGGCGAGCAGAAAGACGAACTTGTCAGCACCTGCCGGAATGACGATCTCTTTGGCGACGTATTTTAGCGCATCAGCAACCGTTTGGAATATGCCCCAAGGACCAACCACATTTGGTCCACGACGCATTTGCACCGCGCCCCAAATTTTACGGTCTGCGTAAACCAGCACCAAAAGGCTGAGCATCACAAACCCGAGTACCGCCAAACATTGCAGCAGCAAAATCAGGAAGATGCCAAAGGAGGTGTCGAAAAAGCTCATCTGTTATTCCAATGGGACATTTGCTACCCTGCAGCGGTCGACAATTTCTTGTGCGTTCAGCACGAAATTGCCCCCGGGTGCAACAGGAGAAAGCAAGTAAGTTGTGTTTTCGATGATGATATCGCCGCGACCGTCCATTCGGGTGGTCACGCGACGCACATATGGGTTTTTTCGGCCCAGTGAAAATTGCGCCGCAACGCAATCCGCATAGGCGGTGGTTTGGCCTTTTTTGGGGTTCATGATGCTGGCTTGAACCTCGATCATGTCGTAGGCCATCACGTCAACGCGCGCTTCTAGGTATTGAGACGGACCATTGCCGTTGCGCGCGGTTTGGGTACATGCCCCAAGCCACAAAAGCGCAACCAAGCCTATGCTCAGCATGGGCAATGGATATGCGGCGAGTATGCTCATTCAGCGGCCATCAATGGTTGATCGGCGGCTTGTTTGGAAAGTGCTGCCATAACTTCAGATGCACGGGCAACCGGATTGGTCAAATACTGATCGACGGCGAGGTTCTTGAAAGCGCCCTTGCGCAGTTTACCCGCTTTTACAGCGGCAATTTCGTTTGTTGGCACCGTGTTAATCGCCGCCAAATGGGGAACCTCTGCGAACATGGCTTCACGCAACTCCCCGAGCGAATTGAACGGCAATGTCGCACCCATTGTCGCCGATAGCGCACGCAAAATTGCCCAGTTTTCCTTTGCTTGGCCCGGTGGGAAGCCGGCGCGTTGCGCCAATTGTGGTCGCCCTTCGGTGTTTACAAAGATGCCACTTTCTTCGGTGTAAGCCGCACTTGGCAGGATCACATCTGCCCGATGCGCGCCGCGATCGCCGTGGCTGCCTTGATAGATCACAAAA
>CAZBBZ010000487.1:0-2292 GCA_964489925.1 uncultured Rhodobacterales bacterium | reverse complement strand
GTATAGGGAAGTGCTGCCAATCCCACGCCCAAGATGCCCGCGATCAACACCAGCGCTGCAATCGCCAAGCCCCCGCGCAGTTGGCGCAAGGTGCCGTTGTTTAGGCGCTGGTCAAGTTGGTCCACACACCGCCCCATCAGCACTGCGGGATGGGGTATGCGGGACCAGATGAACCGCGGCTCGCCCAACAGCGCGTCAAGGGCTATGGCGATGAGCAAGATTTCAAGGTAGTTCAAGACCCGGCTCGCAAGGCTTGTGATACGCGCATGAGTGCGGCGTCATCTTTGGGCAATCCAAAGCGCAACCAGTCGGGGGCATAGGAAAACGGACGCGTTAGAATATGGGCCGCGCAAAGCCGTTGGTGCAGGGCAGCCGCATCGTTATGGCGAGCAAGGCGGAACAAGGCGCTGCCACCCAGCACCTCTAGGCCCGCGTCATTTAGAACCTGATCCAAGTTATCCGCCATCCGACCCATCTGCGCAGTGGCCTGTTTCGCCCAAGCCGGATCGCCCAAAGCCCGCGCCCCAATTTCCAGCGAAGGCGCAGAGGCAGGCCAAGGGCCAAGCCGTTCCTTCAGAGGTTTGGCAAGTTCGGGTAAACAAATCGCAAAACCAAGCCGCAATCCGGCCAATCCCCAAAATTTGCCGAAGCTTTTGATAAGCATGCCGCCCGGCGCGGCTGAAAGCGCAATCAGGCTTTGATCGGGCGTTGGGTCGCAAAAGCTTTCATCGATAATGTTGAACTTGGCCGCAATATCAGCGCGCGTAAACAGACGCCCATCTGGATTATTGGGATGAACAAAAACTTGAACCGGAGCATCTGGCGCTTGCGTCCAGCCTTTGGCGGTAAAGCTGGCTTCATATTCGTTATAGGTTGGCAGCTGTAGTGCGAAAGTCTTGCTCGGTAAGGGTTCGGGCAAGATTTCTGGGAGCGCTGCGATGATGGCGCTCGCCCCTCCAGCAACCACCACTTCGGCGTCGGGCGGGACGTTCCAAAACGTCCGGGCACGCGCAATTAAACGGTCGTTTAGACCTGTGTCCGGCAAGGCGCCCCAAGCGGCGGTATCAAGATCGCCAATCGGATAGGGGTTAGGGTTGATCCCCGTGGACAGATCAATCCAATCGCTGCGCGTCCCCCCAAAGCGCGCAATGGCCGCATCAAGCCCGCCGCCATGTTCGCGGGTGGTCATTCTGCCTTTGGCGCGGGGGGGATGCGGGCGCGGAAATGCCCTTTGATGGCTTGGGGCCATTCTTTGAACGGCACTTGTCCGGTTTCGCTTGCGCCAAATTTGGATGCGAACTCGACGATTCCGGCGGCTGCGTCTTCGTCAGGTTCGAATTTGCCCAGCACGTAAGTCAGTTTTTCAGGGCTTTGGCCTGCATTTTGAATGGAAATGTTGCATCCAAAGTCGCACCCCATCAGGCAAGAATGGCGACGAACTTCAACTTCCGCTACGTCATCTGCGAGTTTTTCAACCATTTCCGCTAGTTTTTCACCATCGGTTTTCGGATCGCGTGCGGCGTCCCAGCCCGCAAGTTTGCATGTGTCACAAACCGTTAAAACTACTGACATTTTTCGCCTGCTTTTCCCTTTGAATAACAGCGCGACGTCGTAGCACAAATCCATTTTCGCGCAACCCAATTGGCGAAGACGCCGTTAAGAGCTTGGTTATATATTTGTTCCAAGCGCGGCATGGTTAACGCTATTTTAAGATTTAGGGCAGAGATGAAAGGGGCGATCAGAAAGGATCGTGCGGGGATAAATCCCATGGGGAATGGTGGATATGAGAGTACTAATCGTTGAACACGTGGAGGACTTGGGCCGTCTATGGGCCAGTTTTCTTGAACGAAACGGGCTGACCGTTTCACTTGCGACGTCTCAGAAAGAGGCGGTCGAAAAAATGCGCTTTGGTGAATTTGATGCCTTGGTGCTGGAACTTGTGCTGCCCGATGGTGGCGCGATCGCGATATCGGATTATGCGGCCTATCGCTTTCCAGATGCGCCAATCATCACGGTCACCAATTCAAGCTTTTTTTCCGATGGATCAATTTTCGAGTTGATCCCAAATGCGCGCGGCATGATGCGCACGCCGTTGCGTCCCGATGATTTGGCCGCGATGCTCGCGCATTACGGGCCAAATAGCATGGAGGCGAAAGCCGAAGATCAGCCGGAAAAGCAAACCGCGACACCGCTTAAGAGCGCGGTTGTTTGAGCGCGGTTGTTTGGCAGCGCTTATTTGAATGTGGTCAAAAACACAGCGTTTGGCGCGCAATCTGCGCCCGGCCGCTGAAA
>CAZBBZ010000486.1:0-2308 GCA_964489925.1 uncultured Rhodobacterales bacterium | reverse complement strand
ACGTAGCGGATAAAGGAAAAATACAAGGTCATGCTAAGGGGGACGAGCATCCAGACCAATAGCAAGATCACCGCAGGCGTCTGCAAAAGGCGGGGGATCGATCTTTTGGCCATGACTCTAATTCTCCCTTGCAACACAATCGGTCGCGTCTGCTTTTTTCAAGCAGTTAAATCGGCGTGATGCTAGGCGACTTAGCGCGCCTTTACAAAAGCGTCAGAACGACGGGGGCAAACAGGAATGAGCCCGGCAATCAAACGGTTCTGCTTTGGGAAATTGGCCCGACGACGGATCGCCGGGCCAGGCCTTGGGAACAGCTAGGGGCTTACTCGTAGTAGCCCGCTTCTTTCATGATCGCATCCGCTGCAGACTGGGCTGCGGCCAAAGCGTCCTCAACCGATTTCGCACCAGAAAGGGCGGCTGCCATTTCTTGTGCCACAGCTGATCCCACTTCTGGGAATTCTGGGATCGCTGCGAACTGAACACCAACATATGGTTTCAGGTCAGTCGCACCGGGTGCCGCAGATTCAATCGCCGCCATTTCAGCAGCTGCAAATCCAGCAGCAGCTTGAAATTCTGGGATCGCATATGTTGATGCGCGCGTACCAGTGGGAACAGACCCCCAACCGAAGTCTGGGTGATTACCAACAGCGTTGATGTACTCTTTGGATGTGGCCCACTCGATGAACTTCATGGATGCTTCGGCATTAGGTGAACCAGCGGGAACCGCCATCGCCCAAGCCCAAAGCCAGTTCGCGCCCACTGGGTTACCAGCGTTTGGCGACTGAGCGTAAGCAACGCCGTCAACTTCCAAGAAGGACGCCGCGATTGTGGCATCAATCCACATGCCGCATTTGCCTTCGTTATAAAGCGCAAGGATTTCGTTGAACGAGTTGCCTTCCGAACCTGGAGGTCCGTAGTTGCCAAGCAGATCAACGTAGAAGTTAATCGCTTCGTTCCAAGCGGCAGAGTTGATGGTCGGCTTCATGTCCGCATCAAACCAAGCACCACCAAAAGAGTTCACCATCGTGGTGATGAACGCCATGTTGTCGCCCCAGCCGGGCTTACCACGCAGACATGCGCCATAAACGCCGTTGTCTGGGTCGTGCATGGCCATGGCCGCGCCTTTGATGTTCGCCCAGCTATCGTTGTCACGCACCACAACGCCAGCAGCATCCGTTAGGTCTTTGCGATACATCACCATCGAACTTTCGCCATAGAAAGGCGCTGCGTAAAGCGTTCCTTCGTGGGACAAGCCATTGCGCATTGCTGGCAGCATGTCGTCAACATCGTAGGATGCGCTAAAGTTCAGCGGCTCAATCCAGCCAGCCGCGCCCCAGATGGGTGCTTCTTGCATACCGATGTTGATAATGTCGTATTGGCCGCCACCTGTGGCGGTGTCGGATGTCACTTGCTCACGAAGGACGCCTTCTTCCAGCGACACCCAATTCAGGTTCACGCCAGTTTCAGCGGTGTAGGCTTCAGCAACCTTTTGCATGTTGATCATGTGACCGTTGTTTACGATCGCGATCGTCAGGTCTTGTGCGGAAGCCGCTGTCGCACCAGTGACGACAAGAGCCAAGCCAAGAGCCGAGTTCAGTAGAGATTTCATGTTTTCCTCCCAGAAAATCACAGATTCGTTTTTTTGTCTGTGACGCAAATGATCCGGATTTTGAGAGGCTCGCGCAAATGCAAACCCGACAAATTCGCGTACAAATCTATCATTCTGGTGGAAAATGTATCGGTATTTTGGGAATTATCGCGGCTATGCCAAGATGTTTTTGTAAAACCAATGACCGCGCTGGCGGTCATTGATCGCTTTACGACGGCTTGCGGTTCTTGCGCATTGGCGCCTCGCCGCCGCCCATTTTAGCAGCCGCTTTGCGCGCCCGGTTCTTTTTACTCGACGCCTTGCCTTGCGGCGGTTTTGGCCCACGAGATCCGTCATCAGCGCGCTTAGATCGCGGCGGCTTGCCCCCTACTCTTTCGGACGGGTTATGGGCCGATTTATGGGCGGGCTTGCGCTCGGTCTTTTTTCCGTAAGGCTTTGCCCCATCGCCATCAGCAGGCTTTTCCGCGCGTGCAGGCTTTTCGCCAAAGGCGGCTTTACCCTTATGGGCAGGCTTGCCGTCACGTTTTGGCTTGCCTTCAAACTTGGGCTTACCCTCGTATTTGGGCTTCCCCTCATACTTAGGTTTGTCGCCGTATTTGGGTTTATCCCCGTGTTTCGGCTTGCCCTCGTATTTTGGCTTATCGCCCGACTGCGGCTTGTCGCCATAAGCAGGCTTGCCGCCTTTGGGCTTTTTGTTGC
>CAZBBZ010000485.1:0-2320 GCA_964489925.1 uncultured Rhodobacterales bacterium | reverse complement strand
GATGTCACGCCGATTTTTTTCTTTGAGCTGATTTAAGGTAAGCGAGAATTGTCACCAGAGCGGACGGAGTCATCCCCTCTATACGACTGGCATGACCCAAGGTTTCTGGTCCAGCATCATTCAACTTCGTTACCAACTCATTGGATAGCCCATTGATTAACGCGAAGTTTGTGTCGTCGGGAATAACAATTCCATCATTTTTCTTAAGAGACTCAATTTCCAACTTCTGTCTTTCAATATAAAAGGAATACTGGGCATCTCTTTCAATCTGCTGGGCTACAGTTGTATCAATAGACTCTAAACTTGGCCAAACCCTTTGGACGTCATCAAAACCGATGTTGGGGTAGGAAAGCAATTCCTTGGCAGATCGCAGTTTTCCGTCCGCATTCAATTTTATTCCAAATTCTGCAGCCCCATTAGCCGAAATAGAACAAGACGACAAAATACTATCAGCGGCATTTAGGGCTTCCACCTTGTCTAGGAAAACCTTCTCCCGGGCTGATGAAACACAGTTCAAAGAAATACCGACCCCCGTCAATCGTTGATCCGCATTGTCAGCCCGCAACGACAATCGGTACTCTGCCCGAGAGGTAAACATCCTATAGGGTTCTGAAACGCCCCGCAAAACTAGATCATCTACCATAACGCCGATATAGGACGTAGTCCGGTCTGGCTGATAAGCAGCATTTCCGCGAACAAATCGCACGGCATTGATACCCGCGATCAAGCCTTGTCCGGCAGCTTCTTCATATCCTGTCGTACCATTGATTTGACCAGCAAGGTATAGGCCTGCGATGCCGCGCACTGCCAAACTGTGGGACAAAGAACGCGGATCTATGTAATCGTATTCGATCGCATAGCCGGGCTGAGAAATCTCTGCATGTTCCAGACCATCTATAGAATGAACAAAATCTTCCTGAATATCGCTAGGCAGAGATGTCGAAATACCGTTTGGATAAACAATGTCGTTTTCTAAGCTTTCTGGTTCCAAAAAGATCTGGTGAGATCCTTTTTCCCTAAATCTAACCACTTTGTCTTCAATGGATGGGCAATAACGTGGTCCAACCCCGTCAATATAGCCACCGTACATCGACGAGCGCTCTAGGTTTTGTTCGATGATTTCGTGCGTCTTTTCGTTCGTAAACGTAATTCCACATGAAATTTGATCCAAAACTGGTTCGGTTGAAAGAAACGAAAACATTTCTGGAACATCATCACCAGGTTGCGTTGTCAACTTGGACCAATCAATTGATGCTGATTTTAGGCGTGGTGGCGTTCCAGTTTTAAGCCGTCCAATTGGAAGGCCGAAATCCTTGATACGATCAGCCAGTCTAACAGATGAGGAATCACCAATCCGGCCACCTTCACGACTTTCATTACCAATAAATATTTTTCCACCCAAAAACGTGCCGGTGGTTAATACAACCGCACGAGCGGTAATTTTGGATCCATCAGACAGCTCGACCCCATGAACACTTTGCGCGGTCATTAAGAAATCTGTTACCTCAGCCTCCACCACCGAAAGTTTTGGAGTGTCCAGAATACACTTCTGCATAAACTTTTTATATGCCAATCGATCTGACTGCACTCTTGGCCCTTGAACAGCTGGTCCTTTGCGGCGGTTTAACAAACGAAACTGAATGCCCGTTTGATCGGCGGCAACCCCCATCAAACCGTCCATTGCATCTATTTCGCGGACGATATGCCCCTTGCCGAGACCCCCAATGGCAGGGTTACACGACATTTCACCAATCTTATCGGCGCGCATCGTCACCAAAATAACTGTTGAGCCCATACGCGCTGCGACGTGAGCAGCTTCGATACCTGCGTGCCCACCACCAACAACAATCACATCTGTATCGTGTTTCACGTGAAACAATTCCTACTTACCAACACAAAACGATGAAAAAATTTGACCTAACAAATCTTCTACACCGACCGTGCCAATTAACGACTCAAGAGAGCCTATAGCATCTTTGATTACTTCGGACAAAATTTCGGGAGGAGCGTTAACGTCCTCAAACAAAACCAAAGCACGATCCACCCCATCAAGAGCCGATGCCACAGCCAATCTATGACGCTCTCTGGAAATCAATGACGAACCAGACATTCGATTTCTGAGTACGCTCTTTATCCGATCCAGTAATTCTTCAATGCCCTCTAGCGAAACCGACGATATGTTTAGCCGATCTGGGTCTCTACCCAAATCTGATTTGCTGTTCGCCAAAATATCATCCGTATTCTGATCTATGGGAAGATCAGTACCGCCAAGAAAAATACGCATATCCGCAGCCGCAGCCCGTTTAAGCGTCTTTTCTAT
>CAZBBZ010000484.1:0-2322 GCA_964489925.1 uncultured Rhodobacterales bacterium | reverse complement strand
CGGCATAATCGGAACGTTTTATTGATGCGGGCATAGCTGCGTGCCTTTCATTGGCACAGCTCGTTGGCTGCGCTCCGTTATGCTTGATATTTTGGGTACAGCGCTCATAGATCACCCATCACTTTTTGATTAAATCCGAACACACGCCGATCACCGCCAACGGGGATCAGTTGCACTTCGCGCTTTTGCCCCGGCTCAAACCGCACGGCGGTTCCAGCGGCAATATCAAGACGCATACCGCGCGCGGCATCGCGGTCAAATTCCAACGCGCTATTGGCTTCGCCAAAATGGTAATGACTGCCGATTTGCACAGGCCGATCCCCCGTATTTGCCACCATTAGCGTGATGGATTTCACATGGGTATTGAGCTGCAAGTCACCGTCTTTTATAAAATACTCTCCGGGGATCATCTAATACCTCAACGAATTGGATTATGAACGGTCACAAGCTTTGTGCCGTCTGGAAAGGTCGCTTCGACCTGTACATCGTGGATCATTTCCGGCACGCCTTCCATACATTGCGCGCGGGTCACGATGCGCGCGCCCGCTTCCATCATATCCGCCACAGAGCGCCCGTCCCGCGCACCTTCGACAACCGCATCCGTAATCAGCGCAATCGCTTCGGGGTGGTTCAGCTTGACGCCGCGGGCAAGACGCTTGCGGGCCACCTCTGCGGCCATTGCGATCAGCAGCTTGTCTTTTTCTCTGGGGGTCAATTGCATGTCAGGTCTTTCATGGGCTTCATATCATCCGCTTCATATCATCCAAGGTCTGGGCAGGTCGCCACCAGTGGCAAGTTTCAGGATCGGCACGCTCGCTTTGCGCATCTCAAAACTATCGCGCGCTAGAATACGTACAACCAATAAGTTCGCTTGCAACAAACTGGCACCGCCGGTTTCGGGCAGCAGATCACGCACAGGTGCAAGCAAGCTTTCGGCTTGCGGCCCAACCACCAAGATCGTCGCCAAAGCGCCCGCGCCATCGCAGCCCCAAGAGGCATGAAGCCGCGCGCTTAGGTCATCGCGCATATCAATTTTATCAATAAACAGCGGCTGGCCGTTTGACGACACTTCTATTTGGTCGCGGAATTTCGCTTTTGTGATGGTTTCACCCATCGCCGCGCGCCCAAACACGAGGGTTTCAGCCAGAACCACTGTTGCGTTGTTTTTCAGATCGACGCTCAACTGCCGTTCAAGATTGCTACCTTCAAAAAGGATCGTTTCTTGAGGCAGCCAAAAGAGCGAGGCATCGCTCTCGACCGTTATCGTATTTCTAATGACGCCAACTTCGCCGGACTGCGCCTTATAAGCCCGCTCTGCGGCTTGGGTCGTCAGACACAGGGACGCATTGGCCTGCACGCAGGCCTCAAAATCGAACGCGTCGCCTCCGGTCACACCACCAGCGGTATTTATCAAGACCGATTGCAGGGCCGGGCCATCATTGCGCGGGAACAGCAGCTTTAGACTGCCTGACATTCGCAAGTCATCAATCACGCTTGTCCCACCACGCGACACCGAGCGCCGCGCGGTTAGCCGCGCCGCCCCTTTTGCCCGCGGTGGCGCGGGCGCATGGTTTTTTTCCGGGTCGCTGTCAGCG
Organism: uncultured Rhodobacterales bacterium; assembly: GCA_964489925.1. GTDB lineage: Bacteria > Pseudomonadota > Alphaproteobacteria > Rhodobacterales > Rhodobacteraceae > CAYLLD01. The sequence goes on along the minus strand of CAZBBZ010000484.1, from coordinate 727 downwards.
CGATGTGAATTTGCGTCGAGAATTCGCTTATTCCTGGTTCAGAGTGCTTGATCCAGCCAGACCGGATTTAGCATCGTTTCTGCAAGTATTTTCACCGATTCTGCAAACAGACGATATGATGGTGTCTAAAATTTAATCATTCGGCTAGTGCGTGTATAAAAATTCATCAATCGCCAGAAAACGCCGCTACATTATTGGTCAAACATTGCGACCCATTTCACGGCGCATCAAAGTCGACCCCGCCAAGGGGCTGTTTGCACTGCATATGACCCCGCACAGGTGTGTGACGACCGTTAGAATTGGACCTCATGAACGGCCGCCACAGAGATGCAACTTATCAGTTGCAGAGCAGACGTATGAAGCAAACTGCAAAGATGCAAGTTCGCGCACGTCGGTTCTGCCGGGAGACAAGAAATGAAAAAATTGACTTCAACCCTGTCGTGCGCTGCGTTGTTCGCGGCATTCGGCACAGTGGCCGCGGCCTGCCCGATCAAAGTCGGTGTTCTGCACTCGCTTTCAGGTACCATGGCGATTTCCGAGACCACTCTTAAAGACACAATGGAAATGCTGGTTGAGCAACAGAACGCAGCAGGCGGTCTTTTGGATTGTCAGCTTGAAGCGGTTGTTGTTGACCCGGCTTCTGATTGGCCTCTATTCGCTGAAAAAGCGCGCGAGCTTTTGACTGTTCACGAAGTTGACGTGATCTTCGGCAACTGGACTTCAGTTT
>CAZBBZ010000483.1:0-2326 GCA_964489925.1 uncultured Rhodobacterales bacterium | reverse complement strand
CGGTGCATCTGTGGCCGGGGTGTTCACCCGCTCGGCCACGCGCTCCGCTCCGGTTTTGACGTGCGAGCGGCATTTGGCAGGGCTTGGTGGCAAGGTCGCGAAGGGGACGGTTGGCATTATCGTCAATTCCGGCAATTCCAACGCCTTTACCGGGCGGCATGGGGATGGCAGCACATCTGCGATCATTTCAAAGACTGCCGCGGCGCTGAACACGCAAGAAGGACTGATCTTTCCCGCCTCGACCGGGGTGATTGGCGAGCGTCTGCCCGATGAGCGCATTACCAACAAGCTGGGCGAGCTAACAACATCCCTGTCGCAGGATAGTGCTGCGGATGCGGCCCGCGCGATCATGACCACGGACACCTATCCCAAAGGCGCGCGCGTTTCGGTCGGTGGTGTTGGTGGCGGCGCGGTGATTACGGGCTTTGCCAAAGGTTCCGGTATGATTGCGCCGGATATGGCGACGATGTTGGTTTATATTTTTACGGATGCAAGCGTGGACCCTTTGCTGTGGCAAGACATGGTGGCCACGGCCTGCAACGCGACGTTCAATGCGATCACCGTGGATAGCGATACCTCAACCTCGGATACGTTGGTGGCGGTGGCCACGGGCAAAGGCACGCTGGCGATCAAGGCGCAAAGCGATCCGGGCTATGCGGGGCTGATGAACGGCTTGCTGGGGCTGATGCAGAACCTTGCGCATCAAGTGGTGCGTGACGGCGAAGGGGCGAGCAAGTTTGTCGAGGTTGCCGTGCGTGGTGCCGCAGACATGGCGGATGCGCAGCTGGTCGCCAAAGCGATTGCCGACAGCCCGTTGGTAAAGACGGCGATTGCAGGCGAGGACCCCAACTGGGGCCGCGTGGTCATGGCGATTGGCAAGTCCGGCGCGGCTGCGGATCGAGATAAGATCAGCATTTGGTTTGGTGACGTGCTAGTGGCCGAACACGGTTGGGTGGCGGAAAGCTATACCGAAAACGCGGGTGCGGCACATATGAAAGGCACGCGGCTGGAACTGGTGGTTGATCTTGGCGTGGGCGATGGTCAAGCGACGGTTTGGACCTGCGATTTGACCCATGATTATATTTCAATCAACGCAGATTATCGGTCGTGAAAACGGTTCTTGTTTCTGCTGTTGCCCTGATTGATGCGGATGGGCGGATTTTGCTGGCTCAACGTCCGGCGGGCAAATCAATGGCTGGCTTGTGGGAATTTCCAGGCGGCAAGATCGAGCCCGGCGAAACGCCCGAAGCGGCTTTGATCCGCGAATTGGAAGAAGAACTGGGCATCAATACATGGCAAAGCTGTTTGGCACCGCTGACCTTTGCCTCCCACGCCTATGACGATTTTCATCTGCTGATGCCGCTGTTTGCTTGCCGCAAATGGGAAGGCACGCCGCGCGCGCGCGAAGGGCAGGTGCTGAAATGGGCGCGCGTGTCCGAGTTGCGGGACTACCCGATGCCGCCAGCGGATGTGCCGCTCATCGCGATGCTGCGGGATTTGCTGTAACGCTTGGCGAATTGCGCGGCCTTAGCGCAGGCGCAAATCTTTCAGCTGGGCCTTAATCGCGCCATCCGTATCATCACTATCGGCAGAAAGCGCCAACCCAACCAACGTGGTGACATCCCCGCCAAACGCGCGCTTATAGTCGCGCGCTAGGTCGATACTTTCAGTGTAGCTGCCCGTGCCAGCGGATCGTAGCACAATGGTCGCTCCACGCGCCCCAAGATAGGGCGATGGCAGGACGGTCCCTTTGGGATAATCGCCACCCCAAACGTAAAGCATGACGCGGGCTTCTTCGACATTGAGCAGCTTACGGATTGAGGCATCTTTGTTGGCGCGCGCCACATCTGCGGGCATAAAGACGAAATAAAGCGACAAATTGCGGTCATCGCCGCCCTTTTGATCAAGCGGCGTTGCGACAACGCTTTGGCTGACAGACCACCCCCAAGACGCCGCGCGCGATTGGGACAATTCCTGCGGCACCCGCGTCCATAACAGCGACACGGTGCCGTTTGCGGTGACATCAACCTTTTGGGCCGACGCCGACCATTTATTCCCAGAAAAGAGCGAGAATTTCTGTTCTTTCCACTTGGTGAATGGCACGTCCGCTTGTGCGGTTTGGGCGAAAAGACCGACGCAAAACGCTAAAAAAAATAAATGTCTCATAACCAGCCTGCCGCCTCTCGGTTTACGATATCTGCCATCAAAGCAATGTGATCATGGCGCGCGTTCAAGCAGGGGATATAGGTGAAATCCTCACCGCCTGCATGTTCAAAGCTTTCTTTGATCTCTTCGTTGATTTCTTCGAGTGTCTCGACGCAGTCGG
>CAZBBZ010000482.1:0-2328 GCA_964489925.1 uncultured Rhodobacterales bacterium | reverse complement strand
CTTTCAAATGCGACCAGCGGGACCAGCATGAGATCCGGGTCAAGCTCCGCGCCAGCGCGGGGAATAAGCGCGCCAAAGTCGCCTTCGATCATGTCAGAGTCAGGCATCCATTCGCGAAACAGCAGCGGTTGTTCATGGCCTTGAATGACCGGCAGGCAAATGCGATGCCCAAGTGCGTGCAGTTCCGCCAAAGCCGGGATCGGGTCGATTTCAGTCTGAATAGGCATATAACCCGCGATAATGCGATGTTCGGGATGATCTGCGACATAGCGGATGATATTTTGCACCGCACTGCCGTCTTCGCCCAAGTGATGCGCAGCCTTGCGGCGCGCGTATGCTTCTTTTCTGGCTTGAGACTTTGCAAGCTGGACGTCTGACATCAAAGCGTCCTTTCCCTGTAAACTTAACCCACGTCGAATAGATGGGAACTTGGAAAACGAGTTTCTAGTGTTTCCGCGATATTTAAGTGCAGTTAGCAAAAACGCGTCCAATCAAAAGGTTCAGGGGACCAAGGTCCCAAAGGTTTCGATTGCAGCGTTGATAAGTTCGAGCCCGATTCTGTTCTAGCCGTAAAAAAACTGGGTCTTGAAATTGAGCGAAAAAGGGCCAATTCGCATGTTTTTAGTGTAGAATAGACGGGCTTTTGCGGGGAATTTGTCACACCTACGTAATAATTGGGTTTTGAGCCGAAAAGCGCGCGCCCTAATTTACGAATATTTAATGTGAAACTTATGAGCCGTTTGGTGATTCTTAAAAAACTAGAACTTTCCAAGGCGTTTGTGAGTGAAAAACTTAAGTGACGGGACCACAAACAAAAGGTGCAGGTGTACGAATTCCTGAGACCCTGACTAAACAGGTGGGCGCCGGGTGCATCGGACCAGGATCCAAAGCAGAGCCAGCTCCCGCTCAAAACGTATCGGCCACTGGAATAAAACCCGTTCACCAAAAGAGCAGAGCCCGTCGGATCCGTATGTAGGGGCAAACGCGAGCGCATTCAACCGCAGCTAAGCAAAGTCACCATTCTTGTTTTGAGCGAAGTCTACTCAAGTTTTAGGTTCTTTTTGCGGGCAGTTTAGGCAACTATTATGAAGTCGTGACATAGCAAGCGGGCATCAGTTTGAAACGATGATGGTATCCCGTGGCAGCATTGCAGGCGAAATTGGAACCGGTGCAAACGGCACCGCGTTCGCGAGAACAAAAATCAGAAAACCGCAAACAACTATTGGTGGTTATCGGCGCTGATCTTTCCAACTCTGCAATGCCGAGCCTTGCGGGATTGATTGATGATGACACGCAAAGCGATGTGGTTTCTTTGGGCGCAGGGCCGGAGGCGGCGCGACATAAAGGCCGCTTGGCAGCAGCGCGGGCGCGGGCGCGATTTGCCCGGGCAGGGCGGTTTGATGACTGTTTTGTAAGCGCGGATGCTTTTGCTTTTGGCCCCTCAATCGCGCCCAAGTGGTACCTGCGCCGCATGGCAGAGCTGCGCTTGCTTTGGTCAATGATGGTGCTGTTTTTCGCGGCCAATCGTTTGTGTTTGCAGTTGCGCAAAAGCGAGTTGCTGACCCGCTATGGCTTATGCGCGGTCGGGATCGCCTGTCTGCGTAAGCTGCGTCTTGGGGGGGCGCTTCGGATTGAAATCACCGGAGCGCCGCAGCAGGTTCATGAGCAGGTTCCTGACCGGGTAAAGGAAAAGCTGTTTAAGGCGCTGCCCCAGATTTATCAGCGACGATTGGCGCGCAACGTCACGCCGGGGCGCCTTGAGCGGGACGTTTCCAATGCGCGCAACATGGGGCTGATTTCTGAAAAAGAAGCGGCAGAGCTTCTCATGATGGCAACGGCGGTTCGTCGTCTATGTGCGGAACAAGCTTTGTCCGTGCGCTTGCTGCGCGCGATGATCAACGGGCCGTCGAACGGAAACTGGCCGCGGGCTTGGACCAAACTTGCCACCGATAGCAAAGGCGTGCCGATCACCGAATATATGCTTCACCTGCGACGCGTTCTTGGGCTTAAGCAGCGGTTTGCCCTCAATAGTCCGGCGCAGCGGCGCAAATTTGCGACTTGGTACGCAACAGAAGCGCATCGCCATGTTGGTCCGGGTTGGGTGCCGGTAGATGACAATATGCGCGGGGCTTTGTTGGGGCGGGACGCGGGCAGCTTGAGCGCAACGCACGGCCTGCCACCCCGCGAGAGCGAAGACTTGGCGGATCTGCTAAACCAAGTACTTTGCTTGCGCGCCGGGCAAACCCTTGCGGGGGTGTTTGGGCCGGCGATTAGCGATTATCTTTTGGCTTGCCCTTTGGCGCGCGAACCCGGGCCTGCGCGAATTGA
>CAZBBZ010000481.1:0-2342 GCA_964489925.1 uncultured Rhodobacterales bacterium | reverse complement strand
GCCTCAGCCTTTCTTGTCCCAGCCTGACTTATCCCGGCCGTTGATGTCTCGCGTGACGCTGACATTTAAGTATTCGCCTCGCAGTCATATTTCGGCACCCGCGACGTGAACCCCAACTCGCCGGGAAAAATGAAATCCACTGGCGTGTGGTTGGACGTGCCTGCACTATCCAACTCGTCCACATAAATGCCCGGATGCAACAGCGGGAAATCCGGGTCCACAAACTGTTGCCCGCTTTGCTGGTCCAAGACTTCATCATCCGGGCCACGCATCACGTATTTGAATTCAGTCATCTGCAAGGACCGCCCGTCGATTTCAACGGTAATATCGGTCAGCTTATCAAAGCCCTTATAATGAAGTCGCGTCGCGCCATTCACCACTTCGACGAAATCAAAGGTGTCCAACCCCTCTTGCGTCAAATCGCTTAGGCTAATCGGGTCTTCTTCGGGCTGTTCCAGCTCTAGGATCACGCCAATATCCGAATGGCGTTGCTCAAGCGTGCGGAATTCCTCGTCGTGGCGGTGCAAGAACATGGTATTGTCGTCATTCACCGACAACCCAATGATCTGCCCGTCCAAACCGTCGCAGCGATAGTAATGCGTCACCGAACAGCCGCGATATTGCGTGGTCAAAAACCCTTCGCAATGCTTGGGAATTTCAAAGCTCTGGCTTACGCTCTGCGCCGTTCCGCTAACAGGCAAGGCCACCAGCGATAGCATAAGATAGAAAAGATGTGTGTTCATTCCTGCTCCTCACTTGTGACTTGCGCTAGTTTCGCCATTTCTTCAGCCTCGGTGCTTTGGCTGGCATTTGGCCAAGCCGGAAGCCACGCAGGGCGATAATCCACAAAAATCTCGCTGGCCATATGCAGCCCGCTTTGATCATCCAACAGACCGACAGCTACATTCGTGATCGCGCCACCCTGCATCCGCCAGTAAACATTCGCACCGCAACTTGCGCAAAAGCCCCGCTCACCCCACGCGCTTGCATGATAGGCCGCGATCGAGTCCTCACCCGTGATGCGCAACTTTGACGCCTGCGCCACAAAAAACGGCCCGCCGCCGCTCCAGCGTTGGCACTGCTGGCAATGACACGCAGCGATGCCCGGCTCAATACGGGCCGTGAAGCTAACAGCTCCGCAGACGCATGACCCGGTTCTTTCCATCACAAAACCACGTCGACCGCAGTTCCAACGGCCCCGCCAACCGCACCGCCAACCATGCCGCCCATGCCACAGGCCGAAAGACCCAAAAGGGTCGCGATAATAAGGATTACACGGATCATTCTGCTGCTACTCCTGCTGATTTTGCGGTCACGTCAGCGATGATCGCTTCCGCCGCTTCGCGCCCATCGCGGATCGCCCAAACAACAAGCGACGCCCCGCGCACAATGTCCCCAACCGCGTAAACACCGTCGAGTTCTGTCGCGTGGGTTTTGAAGTTCGCCTTGATCGTTCCCCAACGGGTCACTTCCAAGCCGGGAGTATCCCAAAGCGCTGGCAAATCCTCTGGCTCAAAGCCCAAAGCCTTAATCACCAGATCGGCAGGTTCGTTATAATCCGCACCCTCGATTTCCTCTGGGCTTTGACGACCCGACGCATCCGGCGCACCAAGACGCATCTTGGCCACCCGCACCGCATCTACATGGCCTTCGCCCTGAAACGCTTTGGGCGCTGTCTGCCAAATGAACTGCACGCCTTCTTCTTCGGCATTGGCCACTTCGCGCTGCGAGCCCGGCATATTCGCCTTATCTCGACGATAAAGACATTTCACCGATTTCGCCCCTTGGCGGATCGCCGTGCGCACACAATCCATCGCCGTGTCGCCACCACCGATAACCACCACGTTCTTGCCCTTGGCATAAAGCGAGCCATCCTCGATCTCTGGCACCTTATCGCCAAAGTTTTCACGGTTCGAGGCCGTTAGATAATCAAGCGCGCGCTCGATCCCCTTCAGACCCGCACCGGGGCCGCCCAGATCACGGCTTTTGTAAACACCCGTCGCGATTAACACCGCGTTATGGCTGTCTTTTATTTCCGCAAACGTGATGTCATCGCCCACGTTACAATTCAGCTTGAACTGCACACCGCCCTTTTCAAGCTGCTCGATCCGCTGCATCACCGCAGGTTTTTCCAGCTTGAAGCCTGGAATGCCATAGGTCAGCAAGCCGCCCGCGCGGTCATAGCGGTCATAAACCACCACCTGAAACCCGTGGCGGCGCAAGTGATCGGCCGCGGCCAAACCACCGGGACCGGCCCCGATGATACCAACGCTTTCAGCCCGCTCAACGCGCGGTTTGATCGGCTTGACCCAACCCTTTTCCCAAGCGGTATCGGTGATATA
>CAZBBZ010000480.1:0-2354 GCA_964489925.1 uncultured Rhodobacterales bacterium | reverse complement strand
AGATGATACATGGCGCATTCTTTTTGCCTTGTTCAAACATATCGCGCACGCGGCTCGCACCGACACCGACAAACATTTCAACAAAATCAGAACCAGAAATAGTGAAGAAAGGAACACCCGCTTCACCCGCAATAGCGCGTGCAAGAAGTGTCTTACCCGTTCCAGGAGGACCAACAAGCAAGGCCCCTTTTGGAATTTTACCGCCTAAAGTTTGGAACTTGCTTGGGTCTTTGAGAAACTCAACGATTTCTTGCAAGTCTTCTTTAGCTTCATCAATACCTGCAACATCTTCAAATGTGACCCGGCCTTGTTTTTCATTCAGAAGTTTCGCTTTGGATTTGCCAAAGCCCATTGCACCGCCGCGACCGCCGCCTTGCATGCGGTTCATAAAGTAAATCCAAACGCCGATCAGCAATAGGAATGGCAACCACAGGCTAAGCGCGCCCATGAAGCCGCTGGTTTCCTGTGCGGCCGCTTCGATTTCGACATCGTTGGCGCGCAGGGCAGGGGTTACGTCAACGCCTTGGGGCTGGATCGTGCGATATTCGCGATTGTCGCTGCCCCGAATATAGACGTTTTCGCCGTCCAGTTTGACGGAGGCGATATTGCCGTTTTCTACCCGGTCAAGAAACTCAGAATAGCTGATATTTTGCGCATTGGTGGTTTGCGATCCGTTTGAGAAGATGCTGAACAGAGCAATCATCAGCAAAAACAGAATTACCCAAAACGCGACGTTTTTAGTGTTGTTCACGAGCGAACACTCCCGGATGTAGAATTATTATTGGTCTGCGTGTAACTGCGCGACGCGACCGTTGGGCACAAGATAGGGATTATACTCAACCTTTCAATGGGCATATGGGCGCACAGTAAAGAACGGATTGCGAATCCGCCATTCTGTGCTGTATTTTTCACCTTTATCGGCAAATGGGGCGGAAATCAGTTCATCATCCACCCAAATCGCCGGCGTCGTTAACAAAATTTCGCGGGCAATTTCGCTGTATTGGGGATTTTCAATTTGGGTGAGTCCTTTTTCAGTGAGCGCGCCCACGGTTGCACGCGGTGGCGCATCGCCCAAAACCATCCAGCGTTCGTCCCAGATTTTGCCAAATGGCACGGGTGGTTCGACCCGCGCGGGTTCGCGGCGGATGCTGATTTGATCGCTTTTTGTAACGCGGATGATGGCCCCGCCTAAGGTGTGGCCGGTGGTCCTTTGCTCAATGGCATTTATCGCGGTTTCAATGGCGTGGGCGCGGGGGGCGTAATAGGCGCCGGACATGGTGCAAATCGCATCCATCATCAGGCGCAGGCGTACGGCTTGGTTGGCGGATAAAAACCGGGCGCGCTCAACGATGATTTCGCCTGCCGGGGTGACATGGGCGATGAGTTCGGCGAGGTCTTTGGTCGCGGTGAACAGCACTTGTTTGGCGGACCGAAGACGTTTGGTGGTGTTGTTGATCGCCGGGACTGAAATGCCCGCGTCGCTTAGGGTTTCGACGACTTTGCGCATTTTGACGCGCTCATAGCGTTGATCTTCGTTGGTGGGATCGTCGATCCAAGTGATGTCGTTGGCGCTGAGGTATTTGCGCAAATCTGCGCGGCGGGTGGACAGCAGCGGGCGGACCCATGTGATGCCCTCATCGGTGATTTCCGTGTCCATCGCCGACAGCCCCTGCACCCCAGAGCCGCGCGAGAGGCGCATCAGAAAAGTTTCGGCCTGATCGTCGGCTGTATGGCCAAGGGCGACATGGGTGAGGTTATGGTCATGCGCCCAAGCGGAAATTAGGGATTTGCGGGCGCGCCTTGCGTTGTCGGACAGGTTGCCTTGGGCATGGCGTTCTTCCCAAACGGCGGTTTGATGGGGGATGTTAAGCGTGGTGCAAAAGCGGGCAACACTGGCGGCTTCGTTTGCACTTTCGGGGCGCAAGCGGTGGTCAACGGTGATCGCCATCAGGTCTAGATCGGTTTGTGTGTGCAACAGATGCAGCAGCGCCATTGAATCGCCGCCCCCCGAAACAGCAACGCCCAGACGACGATTGGGCATGTTAGCCACTGCGTCTTGATCCAATAGAGCGGGCTGGTCAGGGTCGGTTGGGGACATAAGCGGGGGTTAACCGCAACCCATTTCGGCGCGCACGTCGATGGCATCAAGTGCTGCATCGGTGCCTGGGTAGCGCGTGATAACTTCGTTTAATGTCGCACAAGATTGTTCGCTTTGCCCAAGTGCGCGCAATGATGTGCCGACGCGCATCAAGGATTTTGCGGCCATCGTGCCTTCTGGGGCCGCTGTGAAGGCATCAAGATACGACCGCGCGGCGTCTTTGTGGCGTTCAAGCTGGCGCAGGGCCTCGCCCCGG
>CAZBBZ010000479.1:0-2355 GCA_964489925.1 uncultured Rhodobacterales bacterium | reverse complement strand
TGTTGGCACGGCGGCGACGGTTAAGGCGATGATGCCTGAAAGTGTGGCCGCGACGGGCGCGCAGATTTTGCTGGGCAATACGTATCATTTGATGCTGCGCCCCGGTGCAGAGCGGGTCGCCCGGCTTGGAGGGTTGCATAAGTTTATGAACTGGGACGGGCCGATCTTAACAGATTCTGGTGGGTTTCAGGTAATGAGCTTGGCGGATTTGCGCAAATTGACTGAGGACGGCGTGACCTTTCGCAGCCATGTGGATGGGTCCAAACATATGCTGTCGCCCGAAACCTCGATGGAAATTCAGCGGCTTTTGGGCAGCGATATTGTCATGTGTTTTGACGAATGTACGCCGCATCCGGCGACCTATGAACAGGCGCGCGAAAGCATGGAGTTGTCTATGAGGTGGGCGGGCCGCTCGCGGGAAGCTTTTGGAGCGCGTCCGGGATATGCTCTGTTTGGGATTCAGCAAGGCTCGGTCTTTGAGGATTTGCGCGCCCAAAGTGCGGCCAAGCTGACGGATATTGGCTTTGAGGGCTATGCGATTGGGGGGTTGGCCGTGGGCGAGGGGCAAGAGGCGATGTTTGGCGTGTTGGACTATGCGCCAGATATGTTGCCCCATGACAAACCGCGTTATTTGATGGGGGTTGGCAAGCCGGATGACTTGCTCGGCGCTGTTGAGCGGGGGGTCGATATGTTTGATTGCGTGCTGCCGTCCCGATCAGGGCGCAATGGGCAGGCGTTTACGCGCTACGGCGTGGTCAATATCAAGAACGCGCGTCATGCGGATGATCCGCGCCCTTTGGATGCTGATTGTAGCTGTCCGTGCTGTCAGGGCTATTCCCGCGCCTATTTGCATCACGTGTTTAAGGCGCAAGAGATTATTTGTTCTATGCTGCTGACTTGGCATAACTTGCATTACTATCAAGAACTTATGGCGGGGATGCGCGCAGCGATTGAGGCGGGTAACTTTGAGAGTTTTGCCGCGAAAACCCGCGCAGATTGGGCGGCGGGGGATATTGAGCCGCTTTGATTTGACCCAGTATTTTGCGGGGTGTCATTGCAAGGTTTAACCTTGTAATCCAACGAGAGGCTATCACTGGATGCCAAAATCACGTCTTGGCATGACCCACCCATGCAGAAAATTTTTGAACAATGCTTGGCACTTGCGCATATTTTTTCTGCCCAAATTTTGGGCGCCGCCTCAAAATTACCGATTTCGCAAGGCAAAAACTGTACTTCTGCCCTTGATTTGCGCAACCGCCGCCTTTCCGTCGCTCTGCTCTGCCGCTATAGGTGGCTCATAACCTTGACGGGATACCCGGTCAGCCCCACATGAAGTGAACGGTGGGGCGGAATGTGTTGCCAACATTTGGGACCGGGCCGCCTGCAACAACAAGGACAAAAGATGACAGAGCAGACTATCAAGCTTCCCGTTTTACCACTGCGCGATATCGTGGTGTTCCCTCATATGGTGGTGCCGCTTTTTGTGGGCCGTGATAAGTCGGTGAAAGCCCTTGAAGCGGTGATGAAAGACGATCAATCGATCCTTTTGGCGAGCCAAATGGATGCGGCGGATGCGGACCCAAACCCAGATACGATTTACACGACTGGCGTGATTGCCAGTGTTTTGCAGTTGCTAAAGCTGCCCGATGGCACCGTGAAAGTGCTGGTTGAAGGGCGCGAGCGGGCCAAGATTGAAGGGTTTATTGATAACCCGGATTATTTTGAAGCGCATGCGAGCCTGATCCAAGAAACCAATGACGACGAAGAAACCATTTCTGCGCTGACCCGGTCGGTTGCCAAGGAATTCGTGCGTTACGCCAAGATGAACAACAACGTGCCAGACGAGGCGCGCGCGGCTGTGTCTGAGGTGACTGAGCCTGCGAAATTGGCGGATATGGTTGCGGGTCACTTGGGTGTGAAGATCAAGGACAAGCAGGACATTCTTGAAATTTCTGATGTGGGCAAGCGGCTAGAGGCTGTTTTTGGTACCATGCAGGGCGAAATGTCCGTGATGAAGGTGGAAAAGCGCATCAAATCGCGGGTTAAGACCCAGATGGAGCGTACCCAGCGCGAGTATTATTTGAATGAGCAAATGAAGGCCATTCAGAAAGAGCTGGGGGATAATGCCGAAGGCGAAAACGAAGTCGGCGAATACCAAAACAAGATCGAAGAGGCCAAGCTGACCAAAGAGGCCCGCGAAAAGGCGGATGCCGAGTTGAAGAAGCTACAGCAGATGGCGCCAATGTCCGCAGAAGCGACCGTGGTGCGCAACTATTTGGACTGGATGCTGTCGATCCCTTGGGGCGTGAAGTCGCGTGTCAAAAAGGATCTTGGCAAGGCCGAGAAAATTTTGGA
>CAZBBZ010000478.1:0-2363 GCA_964489925.1 uncultured Rhodobacterales bacterium | reverse complement strand
GGCGCTTAAGCTTCTTCCAAACGATCTGTGGCAGGTGCAGGCGTCGGCGTCAGTGCAGCGATGCGCCCATAAAGCGCGTCGTCCATTTCATAGTCCATCGCCGCAAGCGACGCCTGCAATTGCGCCACGGAGCGCGCCGAAATGATGGGCGCCGTGATGCCCGCGTGCCGGGCGGCCCAAGCCACCGCCAGCGTAGCGGGCGCGGTGCCAAGCTCATCTGCAATCCCAGTCAAATCACTGGCCGCAGTCATCATCCAATCCGGCGCATAGCGGGCATTATACATTTTATCTTCGGCAATCCGGCCCGAGCCGCCGACACTATATTTCCCAGTCAGCAGCCCCCCGCCCAAGGGCGAGTAATTGAATACGTCAAAGTTTTCAGACATCGCCATCGGCAGGATTTCCACCTCGGCCTGTCGTTTCACCAGGTTATACATCGGCTGAAGCGCCGAAATCGTCAGACCAAGTTTTTCTGCGACCGCTTGGGCTTTCATGGTTTGCCATGCGGAAAAATTTGAAATCCCGATGTGACGGACAGCGCCCGCGCCCACCAACTCGCCAAGTGCGCCAAAGGTTTGATCCAGCGGCGTCGCGTCATCCCAGCGATGCAGATAGTAAAGATCAAACACATCCGCGCCCAAGCGCGCCTGACTTTGCGCGAACTCGGCTTTGATCTGTGCGGCAGTTGACCCAGTGGCTGCACATTTTGTGGCAAGGAAAACATCTTCGCGCTCTGGCGCGATCAGCTCGCCCAAAATCGTTTCGGATCGCCCTTCGTGATAAACAAACGCCGTATCGAAGGTATTAATACCCGCATCACGACAAGCCGCATACATCGCGCCGCTTTCGCCCGCATCTGCTTTGCCGCCAAACTGCATCGCCCCAAAACTAAACCTGCTAAGCGGCTTTCCTGAAATCGTGTGCATGGCTTTCTCCCTTTTGCGTCGCGGTTTTTGCTCAGCGTATTGGAACAAGGGGACTTGTGCTACTGGCAAAAACCACTGGCGTGCGGCGCAAGGCTCGGTCAAAAAGGGTGTTATGACACCGGATTACACATTTGAAACCGCCAGCGGTGCGACCCGCGTGGCTGGCGTGGACGAAGTGGGCCGTGGCCCTTGGGCGGGTCCGGTGACAGCAGCGGCGGTGATACTGGATCCGTCAAACATTCCGCCCGGTCTAGATGACAGCAAAAAGCTAACTGCGGCAAAGCGCGACGTGCTGTTTGACGCGCTGATGGAATGCGCGACCGTCAGCGTGGCCCATGCAAGCGTGGCAGAGATCGATCAGATCAACATCCTTAACGCCTCGCATTTGGCGATGACCCGCGCGATTGATGCGCTGCCAAATGCGTCGGATCACGTGCTGGTTGACGGCAACCGTTTGCCAAAAGATCTGCGCATTCCAGCCCAAGCCATCATCAAAGGCGACGGGCGGTCGCTGTCGATTGCCGCCGCTTCAATCGTGGCCAAAGTGACCCGCGACCGTTTGATGGAAGATTTGGCGCAGGCGCATCCGGGCTATGGCTGGGAGACAAATCGCGGCTATGGCACAGCTGCGCACCAGTTGAGTCTTTTGCGCAACGGTGTAACCCCACACCATAGACGGTCCTTCAAACCGATACACAATATATTGTGCACAGATAATTAATAAACAACTGATTCATTTGGGTAATTGACCCAGAATCACCCTTGATTCATGCTTGGGGCAGTAAATGTAAGTTGCTCACCCAAGGACGAAATTCGTGGCTAAAACGACACAGACGCACCACAAAGACCTTCCACTCGACAGTATTCTGTCCGGTGATTGTATTTCCGAAATGGACAAACTGCCGGCTGGCAGCGTCGATCTGATCTTTGCAGATCCGCCCTACAACCTGCAGCTTAAGGGTGATTTGCACCGCCCCAACAACAGCAAAGTTGATGCGGTTGATAACGACTGGGATCAATTTGACAGCTTCCGCGCTTACGATGAATTCACGAAGAACTGGCTCGCGTCTGCCCGGCGTCTGCTGAAACCCGATGGTGCGATTTGGGCCATCGGGTCCTATCACAACGTGTTCCGCATGGGTGCGGAATTACAGAACCAAGGGTTCTGGATTCTCAACGATGTGGTTTGGCGCAAGTCTAACCCAATGCCCAATTTTCGCGGCAAGCGTCTGACCAATGCCCATGAAACGCTGATTTGGGCGGCTAAATCTGAGGCGGGCAAATACACCTTCAACTATGAAGCGCTTAAGGCGCTGAACGAAGGCATTCAGATGCGTTCTGATTGGGTGCTGCCGATTTGCAACGGCGGTGAGCGGCTCAAAAATAAGGATGGCGAAAAAGCGCATCCAACGCAAAAGCCTGAGTCGCTTTTGCATC
>CAZBBZ010000477.1:0-2369 GCA_964489925.1 uncultured Rhodobacterales bacterium | reverse complement strand
CTGCGCCTGCGCCTGCGCCTGCGACTTCGCCTGCGCCTGCAACTACGCCTGCGCCTGCAACTGCAACTGCGATCGCCGCCAACTCGTAGCGATCAGCCCGACGTTCATTGCCATTTTGCTTATGATACCAAGACACCACCCATAACGAAATTGCCCCCATTAATCCGCCCAAAAATCCAAAATGGACCCAACCGCGTTCCTCATCTTGGAAAATCTGAAACTCCCCAAACCCTTGGGCTTGCCCACTCCACCCCCAAAAAACGGCGATAGAAACGAACGGGTAAACGACCGCAAGGCGCAGCGCAAAATCCAGCAGTGACCACCCAAACGGATTGCGGCCCACATGTTCCGCAACTTGGCGGCTTGGCGCACGCGGCGCGATCAACCATTCCAAAGAACTCCAAAATTTAGGCGAAGGCCGCGGATGGTCCACAATGTTTTCTGGGGTCAAGGCGCGGTCAATCCGGGTCAACAGCCCACCCACGATGGTTTCGTAAAGACGTGTCCCCTTGGCCGAGCTTAACCATGACGTGATGTCGCGCTTTCCCTTTGGGCTGCGAAAACCCGCGACGAATAGCAAACCAACGGCAAATTCAAGGAACAAGAAAAGCCCGATAAAGCTGCCCGACATCAGTTCTTTGATTGCCGCCCAAATACCCATCTTTGCAAAATCCCAAAAGAAAACCCGCGACGAAGTTAACGCCGCGGGTCTGTTTTGTATACTAGGATTAGCTTGACTTACTTAGGCAACTCGCCCGTCACGCCTTCAACGTAAAAGTTCATCCCCAACAGCGTGCCGTCATCTGCAGTTTCACCAGCCGCCAACCATGGCGAGCCGTCCTGCTTGTTGATCGGTCCGGTAAAGCTGTGCGTGGTGCCTGCAACGATACCATCGGCAATCGCTTGCGCGCTGGCCTGTACGTCCGCAGGAATCGCGTCCGAAAATGACCCGATGGCGACCATGCCTTCTTTGATGCCGTCCCAAGTATCAGACTGTTCCCAAGTGCCATCCAGCACCGCTTTAGAACGGGCAACATAGTAAGGCGCCCAGTCATCAATGATCGACGACAACCGCGCATCTGGGCCGAACTGCGCCATGTCAGACGCCTGACCAAAGGCATAGACTTCGTTGCCCTCAACACTGTCTTCCCAAGTGCCTTGGGCAATGGTCATGGCCGCCGGTGAATCCGTGTGCTGCATGATCACATCCACACCTTGTTCGATCAGCGCATTGGCCGCATCCGCCTCTTTGCCCGGATCAAACCATGTGGACACCCAGATGATTTTGAATTCCACGTCCGGGTTCACAGCCTTGGCCGCCAGATAAGCCGCGTTGATGCCGCGCACAACTTCGGGGATCGGGAAGGAGGCGATATACCCAATCTGGTTCGTCTTAGTCATGTGACCTGCGATATGGCCAATAACCGAGCGGCCCTCATAAAATCGCGCGGAATAGGTCGACATGTTCGGCGTGTTGCGCAAATAACCTGTTGCATGCTCAAACTTCACATCCGGGAACTGAGCCGCGACTTTGTTGGTCGGGTTCATGTAGCCAAAGGAGGTCGTGAAAATCAGATCGTGACCTGATTGCGCCATCTGGCGGATCACACGCTCGGCGTCTGGGCCTTCTGGCACGCTTTCCACGTAGGTCGTTTCAACCGCATCGCCCAGCGCTTCTTCTACCGCCAAACGGCCGATGTTATGCTCATGGGTCCAGCCGAAATCCCCAATCGGGCCGACATAGACAAAGCCAACCTTCAGATCTTCTGCCTGAGCAAGCGTGCCGCCCGCAATACCAAGGGCTGCGACTGTCGCTGCCAAAAACTTTCCAAACTGCATGTGTATCTCCTCATCCTGCAGTGACGCTAAGGCCGCTTTGTTCCCTTTTCCTTAGCGCTTGTTTCATTCGACTGACGTTATAGTCAGCCAGATTTCTCAAACACCCTCCCAAGACTTGCAGGTGCATTGGCTGCGGCCTTTCGTCTGTCTGACGATATTATGACCAAAACCAGAATCGTTACCAAAAACGGTGCCATAGATAGGTACTGCGACTGGATCGGAATGCCCAGAGCTTGCAAATTCAGCTGCAGGATCGTGACCCCGCCAAACAGATACGCGCCAATCACCGCGCGCCAAGGCTTCCAGCTGGCAAAGACCACAATGGCCAGCGCGATCCAACCTGCACCTGCGGTCATGCCTTCGGTCCATTGCGGCACGCGGATCAGGCTAAGGTACGCCCCACCGACCCCCGCGCAGGCCCCGCCAAACATAATCGCAACTATGCGAATGCGGATCACGTTATAGCCCAATGAATGCGCCGCGTCGTGGTTTTCTCCGACCGCGCGCAGGATCAAGCCACGCCTTGTCCG
>CAZBBZ010000476.1:0-2374 GCA_964489925.1 uncultured Rhodobacterales bacterium | reverse complement strand
AAACTCGCCTCAACCTGATCCAAGTCCACATCTAATTCTTCGGCGATCAAGGCCAGTTGCGAGGACATGACCCCCTGCCCTTTGTCCGCATGCGACCCGATTAGCGTGATCCGCTCTGCGTCAATAATGACCCACGGGTTGAAACTGACCGCGCCCTCTTTCAGCTCCGCCAAATTCGGGTTCCCCAAATCGCGCTTAGCCCGGTAAACGCCAAAAGCGACGCCCCCCGCAACGGCGGCAGAACCGACTAGGAATGAACGACGGGTAATGGTTTTCAAACGTCCCATGTTTACGCCCCCTGCATTTTCTTGGCCGCAGCATGAACAGCGGCTCGAATGCGCGGGTATGTGCCGCAGCGACACAGATTGGCGGACATGGCATTATCAATATCCGCATCACTTGGCGTTGCATTCAGGTCCAAAAACGAAGCTGCCGCCATGATCTGCCCCGCCTGACAATACCCGCATTGAGCCACTTGATGCTCGACCCAAGCCTCTTGCACCGCGTGCAGCGCATCCGGATTTCCAAGTCCCTCAATCGTTGTAATATCCCCATCCACATCACCCAACGCCAGTTGGCAAGACCGCACGGCCATCCCATCCACATGAACCGTGCAAGCCCCGCACTGCGCAATGCCGCACCCATATTTGGTGCCAGTCAAACCAAGTTCGTCGCGTAAAACCCAAAGCAAGGGCATGTCAGGTTCGACATCCACCTGATGCTCTTGGCCATTGACTGAAATTTTCATGGTCATTTCCCACTATTGCGTCGTACTATGCGTTGTACAAAAGTACCTTTGTACATTATTTATACTTTTGTCAAAACAAACGTGAAAAAATGTTGTAGTTGGGGTTTATGAGAGACGAGCAGATCAGTTTGGCAACCATGCGGGTTGTGTCCAAGTTTGGAATGAAAAAGACGACGATGGCGGATATTGCTGATGAGGCAGGCATTTCGCGTCAGACGCTTTATAACGCCTATCCAAACAAAGAAGCCGTCATTCAAGCCGCGACCAAATTTGTGCTTTTGCGCGATTTGGAAAATGTGAAAACAGCTTGGGCCGATGCGTCAACGATCGCAGAAAAGCTCGACATTTATTTTCAGCTTGGCCCGGTGTCTTGGTACGAAAGCATCAGCGCCTTGCCCGATGCCGCAGAAATTCTTGAAGGCATGAGCGCCATGGTCGAACCCGCGATGGAAGAAGCGCATGAGGCGTGGATCGCAGCCCTAGCGGGGCTATTTCAGGAAAAGCTTGCGGCTGAGAAAGCCAAAGACCTAGCGGATTTCGTTTTTGTGACGGCAAAGAACGCGAAATTTAGCGCCAAAAGTCGTGAGCAACTAATGGGCCGTTTGGCGCTTCTTAAAGAAATGGTGCTTACAACCTATTTGTAGCCGCGCGCCGTTTGGACATTCACATTCGCGCTTAGGCACAAAAAAAGAGGCGCAGTTTCCCGCGCCTCTCTTATTCTTTTGCTTAGCTTTTTCAGCTTAGACTTCGTCTAAACCAATCTGCAAACGCACCACGGCGTCGTCAGCAACATCAAACTCAGCCGTTGCGCCATTGCCGAAGTCAACGACATCACTATCACGACCTTCTCGCGTTCCTTGGTTCGCTGCCACGAACTCTAGCCCATTGGCTGGAGTCGTTTCCAAGCTGTAGGTGCCGACATCCGTATCAGCGAAGCGGTACGTACCTACAGTGTTCGTAACCGAAGTCGCTATTGTAGCGCCGTTTTCATCCACCAATCGCACGGACTGCCCAACGATCAACGTATCTCCACCATCGTAGACATCGTTGTTGTTGTTGTCGTTGAACACAAACCCAGTGACGAGACCTGACCCTTCTGGTTCAGGCTCTGGTTCAGGCTCTGGTTCGGGCTCAGGTTCCGGCTCGGGCTCGGGTTCCGGCTCGGGCTCCGGCTCATTGCCACCGATTAAACCATCATCATCAAGATCCGCCTCAAAGGTATCTTCAAGAGCATCCAAGTTGCCGTTGCGCAGTTCCTGCAAACGGTTACCGTTGGCATCCAAGGTCCAGGTAAATTCCGGATCATTGTTGCCTTGCTTCCAAAGCACAACAAAACCGTTGCCGTTATCTTCGGCTTGCACAAGCGTCCAGCCAGCAAAGGTCGACGGAGACACTGCGTTCCCGCCGTTGCTTACAAAGATCAAATCGCCATTGGCTTTTTCGATCTGGTAGCGACCGGCATTGTCTTGTCCAAAGGCGATGTCGCCGTTGTCTTCGAGCAATGTCGCGAAGGCCGGCCCGGGTTCTGGCTCCGGTTCTGGCTCCGGTTCAGGTTCAGGCTCTGGTTCTGGCTCTGGCTCTGGTTCGGGCTCTGGCTCTGGTTCGGGCTCTGGCTCTGGTTCCGGG
>CAZBBZ010000475.1:0-2386 GCA_964489925.1 uncultured Rhodobacterales bacterium | reverse complement strand
TCCCCTAGCCCGCCGTCACAAGTAATTCGCGCGGGTATTGCGTTAGATACTCCGCCCCGTTTTCCGTGACCACAATGCTGTCGCCAATGCGCCCTGCCGTGACCCCATCAATCGAAATGCCGCCATCCACCGCAAAGGTCATGCCCGGTTGCAGCACGGTCATGTCGCCCGCTTTCAGCTCTGGCGCTTCGAGGTAGGCCACCCCAATCGAGCGCCCGGTGCGATAGCCTGTTTCATAGCCCCGCTCCGCGTAAACCGCATTGGCCGCCGCTGCTACATCTTGGGCCAGCACGCCGGGGCGGATCGCGGCAATCGCGGCCTGTTGCGCGTCAATCGCTGCTTGCTGCACTTTCGCCGCCTCGTCCTGCACGCCGCCCACATGGAACATGCGATCAAAGCCAAGCTTATACTGTTTGAACTGCGCCATATTGCAAAAACAGAAATAAACCGGGTCAAATTTTTCATAGGCTTTGACCGAGGCTCGACGATGCACCATCGAAGCATCCGCCCCGCTTTGCAAAATCTGCAAGTTGTGAATCATCGGCGAGACAAACCGCTCCCAGCCCTTATCGGTCAGAAACGCAGCCGCCGCGCGCGTGCCTGCATCAATCACCGCCAGCGCGCTTTCGTATTCCGGCTCGCCAATCGCGAGTGAGCCATGCGCCGCCTTCATCATCGCCCCCGCGATCACGCCCGCTTGTTTCATCACGTCAATTTCAAAGGGCGATTTAATCATCCGCTGCGCCCCCAGCACTGGACCTATGTCCGACAAGGGCACGCCCGGGTATTGCTCGTCCAAAAAGTTGCGCACAATCGCTGGGATATCGGTCTTTTCAACCCAAATCTCTGCCAGCTTATCCGGCAAAGCCGCGCTCAGGGCGGCGCCCCAACTGCGCGGGCCGATGTCTTCCCAGGTGCGCACATCCTGCACCCACGTCATTTCCGCCACCATTTCGCTTTCCATCAAGGGCGTGATGACAATCGGGGACCCATCGCTTGGCACTACCAGCATGGTGGGGCGGCCGAACTCGATGCCCAAATACCCCCAAAACCCGGCGAGATAGGCGATCGAACTTTCAGACGTGAACACCGCGTGGCTAATTTTTCGCTCCCGCAAGCTGGCTTGCAAGGTAGCGGTGCGTTTGGCGGCTTCATCTAGCATGGAAAACACCCTTTCAAAGAGGGCCGATCAAGCGCCCAAAATAGTGTTCTCGCACCGTGACCTGATCCGCATCCAGCCGCAAGCCGCGCTTGGTCTATAAAATCAATCCCGGCGTCGCGCCAAAATCAACTTTGGGAAACACCGCATCCATGGCAGCGTTGTCCAGCCCAAACAGATCAGCGATTGCCCAGCCCGCATAGCGGCGCAGATCATCCGTGGGCATCAAATCGCGCCGCTCGTATAAGTCGGCCTCGGCCAAACCGGGCCAACGCCCATGCACCTGCCCGCCTTTGACCGCACCACCTGCATAAACCATCACCCCACCTGTGCCGTGATCCGTCCCTTCAGAGCCGTTTTCGCGCACGGTGCGTCCAAATTCGGTTAGGGCCAGGATCGTCGTGTTCTGCCAGACCGGTCCCAAATCCGCTTTCAGCGTCAAAATCGCGGTTTGCAATTCGCGCAAGGCCCGCGGCAGGGCCGCACTTTGACGCCGATGCGTGTCCCAACCGCCCAGCGAAAACCCAGCGATCCGCGTATCCAGCTTTAACCGGGACGCGGTAAATTCCGCCAAAGCGCGCGCTTTGCCAGCAGCGTTCGCGCTCATGCGCTCATCGCTATCGCCCGCCAGCAATTGCGCGGTTTTTGCCGCCTCTAGGAACAGCGGATCTTTCTGATAGACCATTTCAAGCAGCAACTGCCCTTGGGCCGATAGATCAAGCGCCGCATCCGGGGACCAGCTTGATGTCTTGTTCTGCCCGCTCAGCAGCAACATCTGTTCACGCCCCACCGAAAACCCGGTTTGCGCATTGGTTGCCCCAAGCTGACCCAACAGACGGTTCAGCCAGCCATCTTCCTGTCCGGCCAGCACGCCCGTTTGGTTGAAGCCGCCGTTTTCCAGAAAGTCTTGCCCGTCAAAGTGACTGCGCTTGTTGCGATAAGGCGTGGACACCGCATGGACAAAGCCCAATTCTCCTGCCGCCCAAAGCGGCATCAAACCGTCAAGCGTGGGGTGCAGCGCAAAAAAGCCGTTCAGATCATGCGCTCCGTTTTGCGGTCCAATGCTAAGGTTCGCACGCCATTTGGATAGCTGTTTGTCCCCATAGGGTTGCACCACATCCAGCCCATCCATCGCCCCGCGCAGCACGATCACCACAAGGCGCTGATCGCCGGGTGTGGCCGCAAAGGTTAGGGGCGTCACAAGGGGCGAAGCCGCCGCAGAACAGC
>CAZBBZ010000474.1:0-2388 GCA_964489925.1 uncultured Rhodobacterales bacterium | reverse complement strand
TGAAACTAGACCGATTGCGTCTCAGAGGACCAAAAGGAGCCCAAGACGAATTCCTTCTAGCCGCAACAGCGCAGAACCTTCGCAAGCTCGCAAAACTGATGCCCAATCCGGGGTGAGCGAAGGCATGATCAATGCTGAGGGAAACTTCAAAACATGACTTTTTCCACAAAATCGGCCCATTCCGGCCGCTCGTGAGGTGCCTCTGATTTTGCGGGTGCGTGCTCTAAACCGGCCATGTGCGGTACTTGCGAAATACAAGATCAGCCGAGGATCACTATGGGGGACTTTGCAGACCTTTTATTTTGGCTACTCCGGCCGAAAGGGTTGAAACTGCAATAGTCGGATAGCCAAGCGATCGCTACGCCGCCCCAATGCGCGCGCTATTCCCACGGCCGCGCGCACAGGGTATTGTGAGCGCTCAGCAGCAAAAGGCGATGCGTGTTACCCAAGTCAGCTCATGATTGTTTTGTTATTATAGCCACCCAAGCCTTGCCCGATCTGGCTGCGGTGGGAACAGTCTTGCGCCACAAGGCAACTGGGGCTGAAGTTATGGCGATTTGCAATGACGACCCTGAGCTGGTTTTTGGCATAGCATTTGAAACCCTGCCAACGCGTTCGGACGGCGTTGCGCATTTGCTTGAGCATCTGATTTTCCGTGGCTCTCATCGGTATCCGGCGACCAATCTGTATTCTTCGCTGGTGCAAAGCACGCTTTTGACAGGGCTGAATGCCTCTACTCTTGCGGATACCACGCTCTATCACCTGTCCTCGGGCCATGGTCAGGATTTTGCAAATCTAATTGGCCTCATGATGGATGCGGTATTTCATCCCCGATTGCGCCCTGCCGATATTCTTGAAGAACGTGAGGTCGTAGTGAACGAGATGATCGGTCACTATGCCTTGCCACAGCATCAAGTCCTTGAACGGCTTCGGGCCGGGCTTTTGCCGCAAACCGTCTATGCGCATGATTGGAATGGAACCCCGGAATTGGTGGCGCAGCTGACGCCAGACGATTTGCATGCGTTTCATGCGGCACACTACCGCGCAGATGGCGCGCGAATTTTCCTTTGGGGCGCGCTTGACCTACCCCGACAATTGGACCAGCTGAATCGCTTGCTGGTGCCAAGTCAAAGCCCCCGCGTCGCCCCGTCAGTGGGTTCAGAAGTGGCATTGCGCAGACGTTCTCAGGCGACGCAGCTACATACGACTTTTCGAGCAGCAAAGCATGCCCGCCCTAGCACCGGTTTTGGCTGGGCGTTCGACCTTGCAGATGCGGATCTATGGCAAGCCCTGTCTCTCGGCTTGTTTCATATGCCAGACGGGGCATTGCGGCAGTTGCTGGCCGTGGGCGGGAGCCGGCCCATCGGTTCGGGGTTCAAGGCGGATAAGCCCTTTGGCACCTTTGAGGTGGCAGCCCTTGATCACAGCGCAAAGATGCCAAAATCCATAGAGGCAACGTTCCAACAGGGTTTGGTAGATTTAGCCACAAAGGGCCTGTCACAGACTCAAACTACGCGGTTCATCGATCGGTTCGAAATGGACCTTCGCAACTTTGGTCGCAATGGGCGTGGCCCACAGGGATTGCGAGCTCTTGAAATGAGCCTTGGTCGATGGCGGCACGGGGCAGACCCGCTCAATTTGCTAAACATCCACGCAAGGGTCGCGCGCCTGAGAGAGACGTTGGCTGATGATCCACAGGCCATGACCAAGCTGTTGGTCCGCGACCTAATCGATAACCCTCATAATGTGGTGCTTTACGCCGAGCCAAAAGCGGGCAAGCGCCCCAAAGGTCAGCCCCTAGACGCATCAAAAAAAGCGCCTTGTGTTGGAGCGCCCGCAATTGCGGACCCCACGGCGAAGACCACACGGATCGGACTGCCTATTGTCGATACCAATGGATCAGATTTCCAAGTCAGTACAATCGCGGTTGAACAGGAACAGAACCTCTTACTTTTGCCAAGTCGCGGTGCGGAAAACAGCACAGTTGAACTGGCGCTATCACTTACCGGTTTGCGGAGGGATCAGATCGATCTGCTGCCGCTTTGGGCCGCGATGGTTGCCGACAACACCGACACCGATAGCCTTGAGATCGCAGCTCAACTGTGCACAGGCGCACAGGTGGAATGCCCCCAAGGCGCTTGGCTCTTTCTAAGCGGGCAATCTTTGCCGTCGCAGGCCAACCGCTTGGTGGCACGGCTTAATGACGCGATGTCGTTTGGCACCCAGCCGATGGATGAAATCGCTGCGAAGATTGTAAACCTTCTGTCCCGGCAAAATGCGCAGGTTGCCGCTATGGGGCATATATTTGCCGAGATGCGGCTGCGCGCAGTGGCCAGTCCGGCGGGTCGATGGGACGAGACGTGCAATATAGTTAACAGGCTTGATCGG
>CAZBBZ010000473.1:2206-2404 GCA_964489925.1 uncultured Rhodobacterales bacterium | reverse complement strand
CGACAGACTGGCGGCTTAGATCATATGGCTGTTGATTGAAAGAAAAAGATTCTGGGGCATTGCCAACTTGTTTAGGCTGTGACGCAAAGAGCCTAGCATCCACGTCAATGATCAAACAGGGCGGTCAGCGTCGATCATCGCCATAACTTCAATCTCAACCACAAACTCTGGCCGGGTGAACCCTGAAACGATGAGCAG
>CAZBBZ010000473.1:0-2196 GCA_964489925.1 uncultured Rhodobacterales bacterium | reverse complement strand
CCTTCATATAGCCCGCCATATGACTGCGGTCGTTCACATAGGTGGTGAGTTTGACGACATCACTCGTCGTAGCACCGCCCGCACTTAGAATAGCATCGATATTGGCGAAACAAACCAGCGCCTGCGCTTCTGCCCCATCGGGCGTGACGCCACTCGTTTGCAAACCCAACTGGCCAGAGGTGACGATCAATTGTTTGCCCGCTGGAATGATAAATCCATGGGAATAGGCAGCGAATGGCGGGGCGATTTGCGGCGGGTTTAGGGCGGTCATCAACAAGGCTCCTTTAGCGTTGGACCCATCTGCTCAGGTTTTGGACCTTCTGGCCAATGTTTCCGTGATTCCCGGCGAACCGCTAAAAATTGTGCCAAAAAAAAAGCCTGATACGGGAAATCCTGCACAGTATGTTGGCAAAAAGAGTTTTGCGCCGCGAACTTTGGCAGCGCGCTTTGCCTATCCATGAGCAAACTTCAATCATGATTGCATATTCAACATGGGAGTTTCGGAAATGTCTCTGAAAAAAGTAATTGGCGCAGCTTTGGCGCTTGGATTTGGTGCCACAGCGGCGGTCGCTGATGGGCATATGACTAAGGTGGTTTTTGGTACCAACTGGCTGGCGCAGGCTGAGCATGGTGGCTTTTACCAGTCTGTCGCGGATGGTACCTATGCGGCTTGTGGTTTGGACGTGTCGATCGTCACGGGCGGCCCGCAGGTGAACAACCGGGCGCTGTTACTGGCAGGCAAATTGGATTTCCACATGGGCGGCGATTTGCTGCAAGCCTTTAATGCGGTGGACGAAGGCGTGCCGGTTGTGGTCGTGGCGGCCTCTTTCCAAAAGCACCCGCAGGTTCTGATCTCGCACCCCGGCGTTGCGGACACTTGGGAAGACCTTAAGGATCTGAAGCTCTTTATCGGCGACAATGGCTTCACCTCTTACTACCAGTGGATGGTTGCGGCGCATGGCTTCACGGTCGAGCAGCGCGTGCCATACACATTTAACGCGGCACCCTTCATTGCCGACAAGCAAACCGGCATGCAGGGCTATCTAAGCTCTGAGCCTTACGCGATTCAGAAAGAAACTGGCGAAGCGCCTAATATCTTCCTTATCGCTGACCAAGGCTATTCGACCTATGCCACGATGATTGAAACCATGGCCGACACGATTGAGAGCAAGCCCGAGGTTGTAGAGTGCTTCGTCGATGGCTCGATCACAGGCTGGTACAACTATCTGTATGGCGATGCCACGGATGCGGATGCGATGATCATGACGGACAATCCGGACATGACCACCGACAAGATCGCTTTTGCCAAGAAGATGATGCTGGAAAAGGGCATTGTGAACAGCGGCGATGCGCTTGAGCTGGGCATTGGTGCCATGACCGACGAGGCAATCGGTGGCTTCTATGAGGCGATGGTCGCGGCTGGCGTTCTTAAGAACGGTGTTGACTGGAAGGCGGCCTACACCCTTGATTACGTCAACAAAGGCGTTGGCATGGAACTGGCGAAGTAGGCCAAAATACGCAGGCGAGGAGGTCCAAAAGTGAAAAGTAATCCACTAGATGGGCGGCCAGAGCTGTTGCAGCTAAGCGGTGTCGATAAAACCTTTAACGGCACCGTGACGGCCCTAAAAGGGCTAGAGCTGACGATCAACCAAGGCGATTTCGTCTCACTGCTTGGGCCTTCGGGCTGCGGAAAATCAACAGCACTCCGGCTGATCGCCGGGTTGCTACGCCCCACCTCGGGCAAGATTACTTGGACCGGGGGGCAAGAGGCAGGCGACCTTGGTGTCGTGTTCCAAGAGCCGACCTTGATGCCTTGGGCTACAGTGGCGCAGAATGTCTGGTTACCGTTCCGGTTGCGGGGCAAAAGCTACTCTGAGGTCAAGGATCAGGTGCTTGATGCTTTGAAGCTCGTGGGCCTTGAGAAGTTCCAAACAAGCTATCCCAGAGAGCTTTCCGGCGGCATGAAAATGCGCGTCTCAATCGCGCGGGCCTTGGTGACGCGGCCCCGGTTGATTTTGATGGATGAACCCTTTGCAGCGCTCGATGAAATATCACGCTTCAAGTTGAACAATGATCTGTTGATGCTGAAAGAAAAGATCGGCTGCACGGTGATTTTCGTGACCCACTCGGTGTTTGAGTCGGTGTTCTTGTCGGACCGCATTGTGGTGATGGCGACGCGGCCCGGGCGGGTGATCC
>CAZBBZ010000472.1:0-2407 GCA_964489925.1 uncultured Rhodobacterales bacterium | reverse complement strand
TCCAGCGGTGATGGCTTAAGCGAAACCTTGCAGCACGCGGTGGGGGGGATGCTTAGCACCATGCCCGATGCGCAAGCGATTTTTGCGCCGCATTTCAATTCTTTTCGTCGTTATGATTTTGAGTGGTTTGCGCCTGTGCGCGTGACTTGGGGCATGGACAATCGCGCGGCAGCTTTGCGCATCCCCACCAGCAAAGGACCAGCCGCCCGGATCGAACATCGCTTGGCAGGCGCGGACATTAACCCCTATCTGGCGATGGCTGCGATCCTTGGGGGGATGATCTGGGGGATTGAGCAGAAAATCACGCCTTGCGCGCCTCTAGAAGACGACCCCACCGCCGTTATGGGCCAGCTTACGTTCAATTGGGATGGGGTGATTGATGTCTGGCAAGGCTCTGACTTTGTCAAAGATATGCTGGGCGCAGAGTTTGCCCGCGTTTATGGTGTGGTAAAACGCTATGAAGCGGCGCGGTTCAATGCCATGATTACGGATGTGGAATACAAGATTTATTTGGGGCGGATATGAACGATCACGGTGATTGGGCGTTTAACGCGACAAAGCTGACGGGCAACGGCCATGAATTGACCTATGCCGGGGCATTGTCCTTTCTGCGACGCAAATACACGCGGGACATCGCAGGCGCAGATGTCGTTGTTTCTGGCATTCCTTTTGATTGTGCTGTTACCAACCGTCCCGGCGCGCGGCTGGGGCCAAGGGCAATCCGAGAGGCCTCGACCCAACTTCAAGAGTTGAAGTCTTTCCCTCATGGTATTGATCCCTTTGAGAATTTGGCCATTGCAGATGCGGGCGATTGCTACCTAAACCCGCATTACCCGCTTAGCGTTGCCGATACGATTGAGGCTCATTGCAAATGGATTATAGCGGCAGGTGCAAAGCCGCTGTCGCTTGGCGGCGATCATTTTGTGGCCTATCCATTGATTAAAGCCGTGGCAGCCCATCATGGCCCCATAGCCCTGCTGCAATTTGATGCCCATTGCGACACTTGGTCTATGACGGGCGAGGGTGCTGGCCGCGAGATTGACCACGGCACGATGAAGGTTTGATCGACGTTTCCAAATCGACCCAAGTGGGGCTGCGTACATACAACGACAGCGACTATGGCTTCGAAATTTTGACCGCCCCTTGGGTGCATCGCAACGGCATTGATGCCGCTATTGAAGTTGCGCGCAGGCGGGCAGGGGATGCGCCGCTTTATGTGTCTTTTGATGTAGACGGGCTCGACCCGGCCTTTGCGCCGGGAACAGGTACGCCCGTAATGGGTGGCTTGGCCAGTTGGCAGGCGCTGGAATTTATGCGTGGGCTGGAAGGGGCTAATCTGGTCGGCATGGATGTGGTCGAGGTCGCCCCGGCCTATGATCACGCAGAAATCACCGCACTGGCAGCGGCCACCGTCGCCTATGAATGGCTGTGCCTTTTGGCGCTCGCCAAAGGTGCGCAGAAATCGCCAGTGGGCCGGGTCTAAGAGCCATGGAAATCCTAAGCGGCGCGCTAGCTTTGATCTTATCCGGCGACCCGGATTTCTTGGCGATCGTGACGTTGAGCTTACAGGTGAGCATAGCGGCCTTACTGCTTGCGGCACTTATTGGCATTCCCCTTGGTGCCGCCCTTGCAATTTGGCAGTTTCCCGGTCGCGGATTGCTGATTTTGCTGTCCACCAGCTTTATGGCGCTGCCACCTGTTGTGGTGGGGCTGCTGGTCTATCTCGCTTTGTCGCGTGCGGGGCCACTTGGGTCTTGGGGCTTGCTCTTTACCCCAAGTGCGATGATCGTGGCACAGTTTATCCTCGTTCTGCCAATCGTCACGGCCCTTACCCGCGAAGCGATCCGCCCATTGCACCGGGAATACGCGCAATTGCTAAGCGCGGTGGATGCCAGCCGCGCCCTGACCCTAAAAACGCTGATTTATGATGCGCGGTTTGGGGTGGCGACGGCTCTGCTGGCGGGGTTTGGTCGCGCGATTGCAGAAGTGGGCGCAGTGTTGATTGTTGGCGGAAACATCGACGGGGTGACGCGGGTGATGACCACCACGATTGCGCTTGAGACATCCAAAGGCAATCTGGAATTGGCGCTGTCTTTGGGCATCGTACTGATCGTGATTGCGGTGGTGGTGAATATCGCCATCCACCTGATGGCGCGCGTTAATCGACGCTATGAGGTCACGTCATGAGGCTGACGCTAAACAGCGCGACGGTTGACCGCTCTGGCACCACCTATCTTGGGCCGTTGGATTTGGATATGGAGCTTGGCGGGATCACGGCCGTGATGGGTCACAACGGGGCAGGTAAGAGCTTGTTTTTGCGTTTGATCCACGGGTTGATTGCACCCGCACAAGGGACAGTGACGTGGGATGGGCAATCTGCTGCAGACACCAAACAGGCGCGCGGATA
>CAZBBZ010000471.1:0-2408 GCA_964489925.1 uncultured Rhodobacterales bacterium | reverse complement strand
CCGGGGCAAGCTGCCATGCCATTGCTACGCGTGGGGCGGCATGGGCCATCGCGTTGGCGTTTTCCCAATCCGTCGACTTGGTCGTATGACAGGTGGCACATGGGATCGTTTCAGCTCCAATGCGGCTTTCGCCCGCGTTCACGTTCATACCATGAACCTGCGTCTTGCCATAACTTGGCCCCGACCACATGGGCCGATTACTCGCCCCCACATGGCAATTTGAACAGCGCGGGTGGGACGCAACCGCATAGATTTTTTCCCACGCCGCAAGCGCTTGGTCTTGGCTGACGGTGCCTGCAGCAGGCGGGTTGATTTCAACCACGCCTTCCGCAAGAAGACTTGTCGCCGATAGGGTAAGGGCCGCAGCAAGCGAAATAAGGTTTCTCATCTTATGCCTCACACAAAATCGATATGTTTGTTGAATGGCATTTCCCGGATACGCTGCCCCGTGGCCGCAAATATCGCATTGCCAAGCGCAGGTGCTGCAGGTGGCACAGGTGGTTCGCCAAAGCCCCTGACGTGGGGCATGTTTTCAAGCGCCTTGAAGCTAATTTTAGGGCATTGATAAAGCCGCATCGCTTCGTGCATGTGATAATTCGTCTGCTCTGCCATCCCATCTGCATAAGTAATCTCGCAGTTGATCGCATGACCCAGACCAAAGACAACGCCGCCTTCGGCCATGTTGGTGAGGTTTTCGGGATCAATCACCACACCAACGTCCGCCGCGATCCACACCTCGTCCATAACGATACCCGCATCCGTGTTCGTCACCTCAACCACAATCGCTACTGGCACCCCGAAAGAGAACCCAAAGCCAACGCCGCGCCCTTTGTTCGGGCTAAGCTTGGCACCGTTCCACGAACACATCTCGCCAACGGTTTCTAGCACTTTGACCGAAGGCTCGTGCCCCATTAAGCGGATACGCTCTAGCAAAGGATCAGCCCCAGCCGCATGGATCGTTTCATCCAAAAGCGTGTCGTAGATGAAGGTGTTGGGCATCGCGCCGACAGAGCGCCACGACGAAACAGGCGCCAAATCCGTCACTGCGTAAGAGCGCACACGGTTGTTCGCGAGATTAAGCATCGGATAGTCCCATGCCCCTTCGTGCAGCTGTGTATCTGGACCGGGCAGGTTCATGCCCAAGCGCCCCATCTGCGATTTGATCACTGATTGACCTGCTATTTCCACATCCATCGACGTGACCTTGCCGCCCTCATGCTTGCCAATACCGCGCCCCATGGTGATGTGACGCGGATAGTCATGGGCAAAATCTTCTTCGCGGGAATAGGTCATTTTCACAGGCGTTCCACGCAGCCTGTTGGCGATCTCGGCAGCTTGTTTGAGGTAATCAAATTCCAACCGATGCCCAAAACTGCCACCGATGTATTGGTTATGCAGATGAACATTTTCAGGCGCATGGCCCGTGATTTCCCCGACAATAGTTTGCACGAACATTTGCATCTGATGCCCGGTCCAAACATCAACCCGCTCATCCGTCACTAGGATCGTCGCACTCAGCGGTTCAAGCGGTGCATGGGCCACATAGGGCGAGCGATACTCGGCAGTTACCGCCTCACCTGGTGCTGCTTCCACATCACCCTCAACACGTGCCTCCGCGTTCAAATGCGCCGCCGTGAAAGCACCCGTCAACCGCTCCCAATGTTGGGCTTGTTCAGCTGGGTAAGCCGCTGCCGCCCAGTCGCACTCAATCGCATTGACCGCCTGAATTGCACGCCACGTATTATCCGCAACAACCGCAACACCGCCCGTAATTTCAAAGATATCCGCAACACCAGCCATCTGACGCGCCGCCGCCGCGTCAAAACTGTTCAGCGCACTGCCTTGCCGGGGATTAACCTTAACGGTCGCATAAACCATGCCTTCAATTTGCGCATCGATCCCGTAATCCAGCGTGCCAGTGGCTTTACCCACCATATCCACACGCGGCATCGGTTTGCCGATCAAGCGCCACTCTGACGGGTCGCGTAAAGCGACGTCGTTCACAGGCTCGATACGAGCAGCCGCGCTCGCCAACTCGGTATATTTCAAAGCCGATCCATCAGGCAAAATCACCGCGCCCCGTTCCGTTTTCAACTGATCGACCGGGACACCAGAACTTTGCGCCGCCGCCAATTTCAGCGTTTCCCGCGCAACCGCCCCGGCATGGCGCAGCTTTACAAAACTGTCAGGCATAGCCGATGAACCACCCGTGACCATCATCGGCATTGCAGCGCGCATGGCGCCCGCCACAAAGCCGCGCGCACGCTCTGCTTCATCAGAAAACACATACATCGGATACCCAGCCAAGGCATCCGCCATTGCGGTGTTATAATAGGACAAAGCAGGTTTGCCGAAACTCGCCTCAACCTGATCCAAGTCCACATCTAATTCTTCGGCGATCAAGGCCA
>CAZBBZ010000470.1:0-2410 GCA_964489925.1 uncultured Rhodobacterales bacterium | reverse complement strand
ACAGCGCCGGTTCAAAGCCCGTCAGGGCTGACCTAACTTTTAGGTCAAAGCGACACATTAAATGCAAAAAGCCGTGCCTCTTGGGGCGCGGTTTTTTTATGCGCTGTTGGCTTTTGGCCAGCATGGTTGACTTGGGCGACTATCCGAAAGACGATTGGCTGATATTTTTAAGGGGAACATTTTCATGACGCCCGATTTATTTCAGATCGATTTATCAGCCATTTCTGATTTTCTAAGCTTGATTGGCAACAACTGGATTTATACGGCCCTCGTCTTTGCCTACATGCTGGTGATGGGAGGGTTTTTCCTGCGCAACTTTGGGCTTCACAATCTGTTTTTTGATGACCCGCTAGTTTTGATCGCTCCGGGGTTTTGGCGTCGCCTTATAAACAGTCGAACCTTTTGGACGCCGGTCTCATTCATGTGTCTTTGGGGCACGTATTTGCTGAATCTTTGGATCGACCTTCATTGCGCCTCGTTCAGCGCCTGCTATCAATTTCATAGCACTTGGGACATTGTTACAACGCCGGGCTTTCAGAAACTCATTGCCATTGGCGCGCTCATTTGCATTGCCTTAGCGATCTATAGAGGCAACCGCGTCCGCGTAGAACTAAATGACGCCTCTGCCGCACAAATCGCCCGCCAAGATGTCATCGCAGGCAATTTCGTCGTCTTGCTGATATCTGGTCTTCTGATGGGAGTCGCGGTATTTTTTGCTGCCGTTTATGCAACCCAGCTCTTTCAGCATCTACCCAGAATCGATGAAATTTCACCGCTAGTCACCCAATTTTTGTCATTGATACTAGTCTTTTTCTTGGCCGGACAAGCGCTGACACAACTTCATAGTCAACCGGCATTTCTGATCGGGCTTACGCTTTCTACTGTTTTTGTCCTGTGCAAAGCGATCGGGCTTTACGCCGCCACGATGACAAGTTTGATGGTGCTTGTGTGTGTCTTAATCGCCTTAGCGGTCTTCGTTTATATAAATAGCCACCCTTTTAAGATGGAAATTCCGAAGTTTTACTATGCAAAAAATGGTCACGTGGACCCAACAACATCACAAAAGCAGGATGCCCCTACCCCACCTAACATCGACTATGGGCTGATCAATCCGACCGAAGCGCTTGAAGCTTGGAAAGAAAAAACCGACCTAGAGCGTCCTACGATTGTATTTCTGGCCACATCAGGTGGAGCGTACCGGGCCACTTTCTGGACGTCGCTCATTCTTGATAAACTTAACGCAGAAACCCAACTGCCAGCGGTGGTCAATAATATTCGCTTGGTCACTGGGGCCTCTGGCGGGATGGTGGCGGGCGCTTATCTGACCGTGATGCGCTTTTTGGGGAATGCAAAAAACATTACCGCTCAGATCGAACAAGACATTGCGAAAGCTCAAGGCATCACTTTTGATCCAAACGGCGACCCATCCAACAAGAGACGAATTCTGCAACCTCGCGATAGCATTTCCAACGTGATTTTCGCGCTACTGCGTCACGACATCCCGCGCATCATTACCCAACGCAGACAGAAGTTTGACCGAGGACAAGAACTGGACAAACAGTGGAACACGTTGAAGGTCGAATTCAAAGACCTTGAAGCTTCCGAGCGATCCGGCATCGCACCATCGATTATCTTTTCGCCAACACTCGTTGAATCTGGCGCGCCTGCATTTTTCAGCAATCTGGATTTGGGAGAAGTCAGAACCGACCCCAGCGACAAGAAGGATGCTGACATCACATCGGTCGAGGTCTTCAAGGCGTTTATGGATGCCCGCGCCAAAGTTACGCTGGCCACAGCCACGCGCCTGAACGCGACGTTTCCTTATATCTCGCCTGCGATTTCCCTGCCGACCGCGCCAGAACTACGTCGCGTCGTAGATGCGGGCTATTACGACAACTACGGAATTACCACGCTGACCGCCTATTTGAACGAACCTGTAATCAAGGACTGGATCGAGAAAAACTGTGCAGGTGCCGTCATCATCGAAGTCAGTGCTTTCCCTAGTCAAAAGCCAAGGGACAAGGATCGGCACAAAATACTTGCCGCTATAGGCCGCGCCTTCCACTTTGTTTCCAGCCCCCTAAAGGGCGCGATGTCCGCGCGCAGCTCTGCACAGAAGTTTCGCAATGATACGATGATCCGGGAAACCATCAATCATTACAACAAGGGCATTTTCGCCGAACATCTGTTCATGCGGCGCTTTACCTTTGAAAACCAATCGAAGGACATTTCTTTGAACTGGAGCCTGCCACATCACGAAATGGCCGCTATGCAAACGGAACTTGGCAAAGACCATATCACGCAAGAGTTCAACGAACTGATCAAGTTTTACAGGAAATGTCGCGCGCGCAGTGAGCATCCTGATGACATCGGCCCATAGACATCGACCCTTAATCCTGCGTCACCCCAA
>CAZBBZ010000469.1:0-2414 GCA_964489925.1 uncultured Rhodobacterales bacterium | reverse complement strand
GCCACAGACAGGCGCACCAAATCGCCGCCATGTTGCGCGTGCAGAGCGTTCAACTCGGTTTCGGATTCAATCGTGACCGCATTGGCCACCAAACGACCCAAAGGGCGCAAAGCGGTCCAAGCCGCTTCAAACGTGCCGTTGGTCAGGCCACCGCCAATAAAAATTGCATCCGGTGCAGGCAATCCGACCAAGGCGTTTGGCGCTTGCCCCTCCACCAGTTCCAACCGCGGCGTGCCAAGGGCCAAAGCGTTGCGCCCGGCAATCGCGCGCCGATCACTGCGCGGCTCAATCCCGATGGCTCGGGCATAGCGCGCCGCGCGCATCCACTCAATCGCGACAGACCCACAGCCCGACCCGATGTCCCATAAAAGCGCCCCGCGCATGGGCATCAGCTTGGCCACCGTGACCGCGCGCACCTCGCGTTTGGTCATGGTGCCGTCGTGTTCAAACAGCTCATCTGCCAACCCCGGCACACGGGGCAGCAGTGCAGCATCCGGGTCGGCCAAACATTCAATTGCCAGCGTGTTAAAGGGCGGCACCTCTTGGTCCCAATCGCTGGCCTGCCCATCAAAGCGCGCTTCGCGTTCGCCGCCCATCGCCGCGAGCACGCTCATCTTAGAGCGCCCAAAGCCACGTTCGCGCAAGAACGCCGCAATTTGATTGGGTGTTTCGCTTCCTGTGGTCAGGATCAACAGCCGCTGGTCAGGCTGGATAAATGCGATCATCTGCTCCACCGGGCGGCCATGCACCGTGAGTGTTTCCAGATCCGCCATCGACCAGCCCATACGCGCTGCCGCCAGTTGGAACGCCGACAACATGGGGTAGTAATGAATTTCTTCCGCCGGGATGCCCCGCCCGATCCGCGCACCAACCGAAAACCACAAGGGATCGCCCGTGACCAGCACGACCACCCGCTGGCCTTTGTAGCTTTGGATCACCTCGATCATCGCATCAAAGGGCGACGGCCAAGCGACCCGTTCCGCCGTGACATTGCTCGACAAATTATGATGCCGATCCCCGCCGATAATCACCTGAGCCGCCTCAACCACGCTACGCGCCGCAGGCGTCAGCCCGTCCATGCCATCCTCGCCAATGCCGACGATATGCAGCCATGCCTTGCTCATGCTTTTGCCTCGTTCAATCCGGCGGCCAAGGCGTTTGCGGCCCCTGCTGCCATGGCCGAGCCACCGCGCCGTCCGCGCAAGGCGATAAAGTCGCAGTCCCGCGGGTTGGCGGCCAGTT
Organism: uncultured Rhodobacterales bacterium; assembly: GCA_964489925.1. Classification (GTDB taxonomy): domain Bacteria; phylum Pseudomonadota; class Alphaproteobacteria; order Rhodobacterales; family Rhodobacteraceae; genus CAYLLD01. The sequence goes on along the minus strand of CAZBBZ010000469.1, from coordinate 1,172 downwards.
CAGCTTTGCTTTCAGCAGCCCCGACAAAGCCGACAGGAAAGCCCAAGATCACCGCAGGTTTCGGCCAGCCTTCATCAAGCAATTCAAGCAGGTGAAACAAGGCCGTCGGCGCATTGCCAATCACCACAACAGCCCCGTCCAAATGATCCCGCCAAAGATGAATGGCCGCCGCCGAGCGCGTATTGCCCAACTCGCGCGCCATATCAGGCACGCGGTCGTCATTGAGCGTGCAAATCACGGCGTTATCGCTTGGCAACAGCCGCGCAGAAATCCCACCGCGCACCATTTCACAATCACAAAGCACTGGCGCACCATTGGCCAAAGCCGCTTGGCCCTTCGGGGCGGCACCCGGCGAAAAGGCAAGGCGGTCGGCCACTTCGACCATGCCGCAACTATGCACAATCCGCGTCGCAACCGCACGCATAGATCCGGGAAAGCGATCAAGCCTTGCCTCAGCCTCAACGGTCGCAAAGCTTTGGGCATAGATCGTCGAGGGGTTGCGTTCGTAGCGCAAAGTCATGCCGCCGCCCTTAACTGATCTTCAAAACCAAGGCCGAGGGTCCAGCCTTCTTCGCGCGCAACGCATTTCGCCTCTTCTTCGCTCAGAGCCGGCGTAAACAGGTCGGCCAAACCTCCGCTCTCATCAAGACGCGATAAAGCGCCCGCGTTCACGCGAACTTGCGCGGCATCCAGAACTTCATCGTCTCGCCGCACTTGCGCAATTTCTGCCCGCAACAGCGATAGATAAAGTTCAACCAGAACCAAATCACCTTGGGGCACCATCAGCCCGCTATCAAAAGGCCAAACCTTTGCACCCAGCGATTTGCGCCATGCCCAAAGCATCGGCAGCCCCAGAATAATCTGCGAGCCAACCGCGCCTGCATAAGCCAACTGCCAAACGGTCTTGGCACCCTTGGCGCGGGCATCAGCGAGGCGGTTTTCTTGCGGATGGTTCTGCCCATAACGGACCGAACCTTTTATGGGGATTTGCGGGGCGTTTTGCGCCTTAGGGCGTCCCCAACAAGGGCCCAAACCATCAAAACACGCGTTGATCGCGCTGGCCACTTCAAAGCGATTGTTAGTGTTGTCGGCATTGTCCTGAACGCAGTCCGCCAACCATTCCCAAAGCGCGAAGGCGTCATCGCGACCAGTCACAGCACCTGACGCCAAGG
>CAZBBZ010000468.1:0-2432 GCA_964489925.1 uncultured Rhodobacterales bacterium | reverse complement strand
GGCGGCGCGCTTGGCATATCGCGCGCCACATGGATCGGCACGCGCGCCTGATCCAGAGTTTGGCGGTGAAAATCTTTTCCACGGCTGGGATCAAGGCTGTTCACAATCACCTCAACCGGGCCATCCAGCCAGACACCGTTGATCCGCCGCCCAGATACCGTGTGGCGATGCATCAGGCTTGCGATGCGGGTCATTTGTCGTTCAGCGCCACCGGCACCCAAACCGCCGGTATAAAACTGAATGCCGCCCAAGCGATCCCGGTCCAGCTTGCGCGGGCGTCGGCGCTGAAACAGGGCCAAGGCACTGCGCAAAATCGCGGGCTGGCCGGTCGCTTTTGCGTCTGCCCCGTCAATCGCCTGCCCCCCAATCGCTTCAAGTGCTTCCAAGGCGCGCAGGTTTTGTCCCTTCAAGGATTGGGCATCCGCGGGCAGGGGGGTGTCGCGCAACGTATCAAGCACGCCTAAAGCTTGGGTCAAATGACCTCTTGCAAACAGAGTTTTGCCGTAAGTGACCCGCACCCGGATATTGCCCGGATCGCGTGCCAACAGGTCGGCGAACAACTGATCGCGGCGCTCTGCATCGCGCAGCTCAAACACCAGATCGGCAAATGCTGAAATGTCTTCGCGGTTGGCATTCGCGCCGGGATCAAGGTCGTTGATCAAGCGCTCTGCGTCCTCATGGCGCTTTTCGCGTCCAAGCCAGCGCAGTTGCAAACGCCTTGCTTGTTGGCAGGTTGGGAACCGCGCCGCCAACCCTGTCCAAGTATCCAGCATATCGTCGCGGCGGCGCGATCGTTCCAGCAGCTTTGCGGCCAGCAACTGGGGGCGCAAATGGTGCGGCGCTTCGCTGATCAACTCGAATACGCTGTTCAGTTGGCGCCGCGCGTCATCCGCATCAACGGGCGTACGGTCCATAGATTGCACAATCCGCAGGATATCACCGTCGGTCAACTCTGGCGAGCGCGTGCCCGCATCGATATAGCGCTGCAACAGATCCAACGGATTACCCTACCGCTGCATAGGTTTGATTGGGCGTCGCATCCTCGGACTGCGGCATCTTTGAAACCGCAGCACCGTCGCTTTCCGTTTGTTTTTGGCGGCGCGGTTCGATGTAGCGGGTCAACCAGTTGTCCGCCAAAAACGCCTCAAAAGCCGCACTATAATGGGACAAGGACCGCCCGCTATCGGCAAGCGCCTTGGGCTGGCCTGTCGCCTCGATATAATCCGAGGGGTTAAAGTAAAGCGCCTTTGCATCGCGCAGTTCCTCGACCAGCATTTTAACAAAGGCCTCGCGCGAACGAATGCGCGATCCATCATGTTTTAACGCGTTGAAATGCGTAACAAACATGCGATCCGGGGTCATCTCACGCAGCGCGTTAATATCATTGCGCAAACTATTTGGCGTGGTTTCAGAAAATCGCAGCGCGGATAACAAATGCTGATCTGTGGCGCACAACTCTTGAAACTGGTCAAGTTTGTGCAAAAAGCCACGCTTTTCCGCCGCGAAACCGGGGCGCGACAGACGCCAGAATTCTTTAGCAACCGCGCGGTGGGCGAAAAAACCCTCAAAATGCTGCGCCAAGTAATTGAGCTGCACGCAAAACCCGTCAATTTCTAATTCTTTCGCCGAACAAATCTCGATCACATAAAAATCGGACCAGTCGTGTGGCTTGCTCGATTGCTCTGTCGCGCTGACAGGCGCGATGACGGGGTGCAAATAATCTGGCAGGGTTTCCCCTTCGGCCAATATTTCCATCTGTTGGCGCAGTTCGGGCGCGCTGTGACAATAGCCGTAAACCCCAGTTTGATTGAGGCTAAACGCACCCGATTGCGCCGCTTGGCGCAAGGGACCGATGACCCGGCAAGACCCAAGTCCAGTGACTGAAAAATCGCTATTCGAACTCTCTGCGTCAGTTTCAGACTCAACTTGATTGACGTTCGACATAAGCAATCCTCCATATTTTTAGGGCGCGCGTGGCGGTCAATGTTGCCCCAAAGCATCCACGTTCCGCGTCCACGTCTGCGATTGCCTCGACCCTGCATCAGACGAGCTTAACAAAAACCTAATTTTGCGATTTTGGGCGATTGTTTGCTAAAAAACGCGCCCCCTATAGTCAGCCATTATGCGCGCGCCAAGCCGCCCAAAGTTCATTCTAGGTAGAAACCCGGTTTTCTTCCCCCTTGCCGCGTAAAGATCGCGCGATTAAGTGTGCCATATGTTTAGGAAACTTCCCTTTGTTAAATCGCATCCAAGCGTGTCGGTTATTCGCCTGCACGGGGTGATCGCAGCAGGGGGGCGCATTGGTGGGCAAACGCTGAATGATGCCAATCTTGCGCCCTTAATTGAGCGTGCTTTTACGCGCGGAAAACCCTCTGCGGTGGCGCTTTCGGTCAATTCGCCGGGGGGCTCTCCGGTGCAATCTGCACTGATTG
>CAZBBZ010000467.1:0-2435 GCA_964489925.1 uncultured Rhodobacterales bacterium | reverse complement strand
GTGTGCACATCGACCACGATCAGGGACCCACGGCCGTATTCGTTGCCCTCATAAACGCAATTGGCGTCCGATGCCGCAGAAACTGATGCCCAACGCATTTGACCGCTTTCTGAAGGGCCACATTTATAGGGAACCTTGCCAAGAGCGATGATCGAACCGGGCGAATAGGCTTTGTCTGCATGCATACAAATGTTTTCGCCTTCGGCTGCGGCCGAAACCGCGGTGAGGGTCATAACAGCGGCAAGCGCGATTGTTTTAGGGGAGTTCATTTTTGCGATCCTCAAATCATTGGTTGCCCCTGTTTCTATGATTAGAGCGGACAAAACAATGGGCTCTGGCGGGATTTAACAAGAATTGGCGGTCATTTGCGACTTCAAACAGGCCTGCGGCGTGTGGAAACCGGCGAAACTTTGAAACGCGTCCTAAAAGCCACCGAAAAATGTGCCGGATTGGGAAAGCCGGTTGCAATCGCGACCTCGGTGACCGGAAGTGCTGTTTGTTCAAGCAAGCGGCGCGCCACGTCTAGGCGAATGTTGCGATAAGCCGACATGGTGCTTTCCCCAAGGATTTGCGTAAACAAACGATTGAGCTGACGCGGACTTACATTGCTAAAGCGCGCAAGCTGACTAAGCGATACAGGCTCCGCTAGATTATTTTCCATCGCCTCTAAAGCAATCAGAACCGAGCGGTTCGTGACGTTAAAGCGGGCCACACGACCCGCGCGCTGCGGTCCGCTTGCAGGGCGGGTTTCGGTGTGAAGAAACCAATCAGAAACGCTGCGTGCAAACTGTGTTCCATGATGTTGTGAAATCATCTCATGCATCATGTCCATCGGCGCGGTCCCCCCTGCACAGGAAATGCGGTTACGATCAAACACATAAAGCGCGCGTTCGAGCATCAATTCAGGGTAAGCTTCGCGCAAGGCTTCGGCGTGTTCCCAGTGGATGGTCATACGACGGTTTTCCATCACCCCCGCCCGTGCCAGAACTGCTGGGCCACCCGACACGCCCCCCAAGGTCACACGCCGTCGATCCAAGGCGCGCAACCAGGCCAAAATGCCCGGATCGCGCACCGCCATTGGATCACCTCCGGCCACCACGAATACTATATCAAAATCAAATTGCCCGATTTGAGCGGACCCGCTGATCGATGCGCCAGAGGATGATACCGCACGTAAGCCATCTTGAGGTATGATTTGCACGATATAGCAACTGCGTCCCGCCAGTAGATTTGCCGCACGAAAAGGCTCGCTAAGTGCGGCATAAGACATCAATGCGAAACCGTCGATTAAAAGAATACCAACCCGGCGTGCCGGCAAGTTTTCCGCGATTTTGTCCATTTGGTAAAATTATATGTCCAAATTGGTAAAGTATAGCTAAGATTTAGACGCTATCGTTTTGACAAACCACAGGGCGGGCATATGCGATATTCGGCTTGGAAAATCTTTTGGGAAGGCTTGACCGGCAACAAGGGCTGGAAACCCGTGTGGCGCGAGCCGGAACCCAAGAAAGAATACGACATCGTCATTGTTGGCGGCGGCGGTCATGGTTTGGCGACAGCGCATTATCTTGCGACGAAGCATGGTATAACCAATGTAGCGGTTCTTGAAAAAGGCTGGATCGGCTCTGGCAATATTGGACGCAATACGACGATTATCCGGTCGAACTATTTGCTGCCGGGCAACGAGCCATTTTACGAATTGTCGATGAAACTTTGGGAAGGCTTGGAGCAAGACTTCAACTATAACGCGATGGTGAGCCAGCGCGGGATCATCAATCTTTACCACAGCGACGGGCAGCGAGACGACTATGCACGACGCGGCAATGCCATGCGCATGGCAGGCGCGGATTCAGAGCTGCTGGACGCGGATGCCTTGCGTGCGGAATGTCCGTTTCTCGACTTTGACAATGCGCGTTTCCCGATCAAAGGGGGCCTGTTGCAGCGACGCGGCGGCACGGTTCGCCACGATGCCGTGGCTTGGGGCTATGCGCGCTCAGCAGACAGTCATGGTATTGATATCATTCAGAATTGTGAAGTAACGGGCTTTGATATTCAAGGTGGTGTTTGCCGCGGTGTCGAAACCTCGCGCGGCGCGATCAAGGCTAAAAAAGTGGCCGTCTGCGTGGCGGGCTCGTCAAGTCGGGTGATGGCGCAAGCGGGTATGCGACTGCCTATCGAAAGCCAGGTCTTGCAAGCCTTTGTTAGTGAAGGACTAAAGCCCATTTTGCCCGGCGTGATCACCTTTGGGGCGGGGCATTTCTATGTCAGTCAGTCCGACAAAGGAGGGCTGGTCTTTGGTGGTGACATCGATGGTTACAATACCTACGCGCAACGCGGCAACCTGCCCATTGTTGAAGATGTCTGCGAGGGCGGCATGGCGATTATGCCGATGATTGGCCGCGCGCGTCTGTTGCGTATGTGGGGCGGCGTTATGG
>CAZBBZ010000466.1:0-2448 GCA_964489925.1 uncultured Rhodobacterales bacterium | reverse complement strand
AATAACAACCGCCGATCCCGGTCCGAGGTATTCAGCGCACTGCCATGCACCACCCGCGCATGATGGATCGAAACCGACCCCGCCGCCCCTTCGAGCCGCACCGCATCCTTTATATCCAAACCAGAGGCGGCTAAATCCATCGCCCCGACAAAAACGCCATCGCTGTGATGATCGAAAATTGGTCCCTGATGGGTGCCCGGAAAAATCATCAAGGGACCGTTTTCCGCGCCCATGTCGTCAATCATCACACCGACCGCCAGCAAATCGTCGTTGGTATGAGGGTAAAACGCAAAATCCTGATGCCACTCAACCGCCGCACCAAAGCCTGCAGACTTCATATTCAGCTTGGTCGTATGCAGGCGAATGTCTGGCCCGATCAAATCGCGCACCGGGGCCAAAATGGCGTCCGAACGCATCAATCGTTCAAAAATCTCATATTGGGTGTGGGGCAGTTTAATCCGCCTGATCCGCGGATCAGCCCGCGTGTGGCTATCCTCCAAATCAATACGCGCATTCGACGCTTCCATCTCGCGCGCCTCATCATAACTTGCATCAATCGCCGCGCGCACTTCGGCCAAATCCGCCGCGGACAACCGCCCTTCCACAACCAAGCCCCCGGTCTCGCGGTATTCTTCAACCTGCGCTTTGCTAAGAACTTCCATTGGCATCCTCCCAGATGGGATCAGGAAACCACGAAGCCAAGACGCGCGCAATTCCCTTTCCTCTTGCTAGAAATACCTGCCCGCCCGGCGAGGGCATCATCAAATCCGCGTGGCCGGGCATCGCCCGGACACACAATTGGGCTGGCTTGCTTTCCTGTGAAAGCTGCGGCACGGTAACTGCATTGATTTATAAAATTAAAGGACTCAGTTATGCGACCGTTTTTGCTCATATCAAGTTTGTATTTAGCCGCTTGCGGTGGCGGCGGAGAGGTTCAGCAAACGCAATTCGCCACAAGCCCCGCGCAAACCTTGCTGACAAAGCAAATGGCAACACCTTCACCGCAAAGTCCGCGCAGACACAGCAAGACATAATAAACGGCGGTGTGACGCGGCTTGTTAGCCCTGCGACCTATATGTTTGATATGAATGCCCAAACGCTAACCTTCACGCTTGACGGAGAAAGCTACACGCTCGACATCAGCGCAGGCTCAAGCGATTACGCGGGTAGCAAGGGCTATGCACGCGTCACCGTGAGCGGCGACAACATTTTCGGCGTTCGAACACCGACCGACAGCCCCTTTGCGTCTTATTTGGCTGGCAATTCGGACATGCAATACGCGATGCCACTGCGAAGCTATGCCGTCTCAGCCGACGGCGCTACAGTTAGCAGAAGCTACGGCGTCTTTGGGTTGGAAACCCCAGCAAGCGCCCTTCCAAGTGCAACTGCAACTTACGGCGGTGGCTTTTTGGTAGATTTGTTTGACGTCAATTCTAACGACGTGTCCGGGCGCACCACGCTATATGGCGGGGCGACCATCAACGTGGATTTCGCCAATACACAAGTTACGGGCGGCTCCTTAGATGTTACATCGCGCGCAGAAGGGTTTGACCCCACGCAAACGGCCTCCGGTTCTTTCGCGATTTTGCCCGTTTCATTTTCCGGCAATCAGTTTAACGCCCCACTGAATGCAAATGTCACCGACTTAACAATAGACCCTGACGCGACCATCAACGGCACGTTTTTTGGGAATGCCGCCCAAGAGGTCGGAGGCTCGATAACCTTCACAGGAACTTTGGATGGCACGGATCGTCTGGCAACGGGCATTTTTACGGCTAACGAACCTTAAAACCTACATCACCGCACCAATCTGCCAAGGCACGAACTCATAGTCGCCCAAGCCTTGGGCCTCTGACTTGGTCATCTCGCCAGAGGCGACGCGTAGGAAAGTCTCGTAAATCTCGCGGCCCACGGCCTCGACCCCGTCCACGCTGCCAAGTACGCGGCCTGCATCCACATCCATGTCATCAATCATGCGGCCATACATTTCCGAATTTGTGGCGATCTTGATCGACGGCGACGGCTTGGCTCCAAAAGCGGACCCGCGTCCGGTGGTAAAGCACACCAGATTACAGCCCGACGCGATTTGCCCGGTGACACTCGCCGGGTCATAGCCGGGGCTATCCATAAAGGTAAAACCGCGCGCGGTCACAGGTTCTGCGTATTTATAGACCCCCGTGAGGGGCGTCGTGCCACCCTTGGCCGCGGCCCCCAACGATTTTTCCAAAATCGTCGTCAGCCCGCCCTTTTTATTGCCGGGGCTTGGGTTGTTATCCATCGACCCTTTGTTCCGCGCGGTGTAATCTTCCCACCAATCAATCAACCCGATCAGCTTTTTGCCCACGGTTTCATCCACCGCACGGCGTGTCAAAAGATGTTCCGCCCCGTAAATTTCTGGCGTTTCTGCCAAAACACCCGTGCCCCCTTGGGCCACCAGCAAATCACAAG
>CAZBBZ010000465.1:0-2450 GCA_964489925.1 uncultured Rhodobacterales bacterium | reverse complement strand
AGCGGGCCAATGGCCTGGCATCCGCGTGATTTGCGTATGCTGCTTGATGTGCAGGCCCAACATTCGCCGCTCGCGCCACATCCCGCGCCAATGCAGCGCGCGGCCCCTAAACGGTTGGCATGGCTTGGGGATTGGAACGGGCGCTTGGCGTTTGAGGACGGGGTGCTGGAACTTTGCCAAGACGCCTTGGCCGCATTTGGTGACTTTGGCATCGAGGTTACGGTCGACACGCCCAATATTTCGGCGGATGCGATCTGGGAAAGTTGGACGACCCTGCGGTCTTGGGCGATGGCGGCTGAACTTGGCCCACTGCTGGATGACCCGCAGATGCGCGATACGCTGAAGCCTGCGGTGATCTGGGAAATCGAACGCGGGCGCGCGCTTTCGGCGCTTGATATTTCAAAGGCCAGCGCGATCCGGTCAGACTGGTTTCGCGAACTAGAAACGCGGGACATGATTTGGGCCATGCCGTCGGCGCAAGTGTTTCCCTTTGAAGTGACGCAGGATTGGCCCAAAGAAATTGCCGGGGTCGCGATGGACACCTATCATCGCTGGATGGAAGTGATGCTGCCCTCATCCCTAATCGGCGCACCTGCGGTTTGTATGCCCGCAGGATTTAAGGACGGCTTGCCCATGGGTTTGCAACTGGTGGGGCCGCGCGGCACGGATCATGCGTTGATTGAATTGGCCGAGCGGTATCACGAAGCCCGCCCGCTCAGTGTCACCCATCGCGCGCAGTTCTAAAGCATGTCAATCACACGCCTAGATCATGCAAATATACTGACCGCTGATTTGGCGGGTATGATCCGGTTTTATGTCGATGTCTTGGGCCTAGAAAACGGCTGGCGGCCACCTTTTGATAACGTGGGCGCTTGGCTTTATGCGGGCGGTATGCCGGTTGTGCATTTGGTCGAGGTTGAGGTCACGCCAAAGCATGAGGGCCGGATCGAGCATTTCGCATTGGCGGGTGAAGATATGGCTGGGTTTCTAGCGGATCTGACGACGCACGGGGTGGAGTACGTTCTGGGCCATGTGCCGGGGACGGAGATCACGCAGGTGAATATTTTTGACCCGGATGGGAACCATATTCATGTGGATTTTGAGGGTGAGGGTTAGCGGCAGAGTGCTTAGCCAGACCGGGGGGTGGCGATCCTATGCTAGTGACATGCGCTTTATGATTGCCAAGTTCCTCTGTCTTATCTGTTAAGCACCAAGCCCTAGCAAAATCGCCAGCCCGTGGGACGGTCTGGCGCTGCCCGGCGGCTTCGCCTTGATTCCGGGCTGGGGGCTTGGACAAAAGTGTTGATTATGAACGCCTAATTGCAGTCAGCTGTTCGCGTCCGAAGGTTCGTCCGGACCAAATAGCAATTCGAATAATCTATCCATACTTTCAATTTCCGCAAAGTCACCCTTGTTTAGAACACGGTGATTGCGCCGCTCCGATTTAACCCCTTTAGAATTGGCCTTTGTGTGTTTTGCGGTGCGGTTTCCTAGGCTTGGAATGACCTCTCCAACATTGGCACCAAACCAACGAAAACTCATAATTTCCAAAGACTCTGTATCGAAAACTTGCCAAATGACACACCCGCTCGGCTTTTTCATCAATAGGGTCGAAATCTTCTGGCTTGTAGTACTACTCTCCAGGAAACTTGCTTTCAATTGAACGTGACGGGTTCGACCATCGCAGTCTAGGACGAGATCGTAGCCGAACGCATCGGTATTACAGCGAAGAATTTCAACAAAGCGCTCCCTCTTCCAAGCCTCTGCTGCAAGAAGACCTAGAAAAACATACTCTAGGTACTCTTCCCGTATTGATGAGTACTGAAAGTGCTTTTCTCTCTCTTTTACCATAAAGAACTCCAGAATCAAAAAAGGGCGCCCCTAAGGACGCCCTTCAATTCTTATCATCGGCTTAGTTGCTCTCAACGCCTTTTCTTCGAAAAGCCGTCTGCCGCAACCTCCTCAACTTAGGGCAAATTCCAGAAGGAATTCGCCCTTTCGACTGCGCATGCGCTCCCGAATGGGAGCGCAGTGCTCGTCTTACATCATGCCGCCCATGCCGCCCATGTCGGGCATTGCTGGGGCAGCTGCGCCGCCTTTTTCTGGCTTGTCAGCAACCATAGCTTCCGTGGTGATCAGCAGACCCGCGATAGAGGCCGCATCTTCCAATGCAGTCCGTGTCACTTTGGCTGGATCGATCACACCGAAGGCGAACAGATCGCCGTATTCTTCGGTTTGTGCGTTGAAGCCGAAAGAGCTGTCTTTGCTCTCGCGGATTTTGCCCGCAACAACCGCACCGTCAACACCAGCGTTTTCAGCGATTTGACGAAGTGGCGCTTCCAAAGCGCGACGAACAATCGCAACACCAGCGTCTTGGTCAGAGTTTGCACCGGTCACTTTTTCAAGCGCCTTAGTAGCCTGAACCAGAGCAACACCGCCGCCAACAACAA
>CAZBBZ010000464.1:0-2452 GCA_964489925.1 uncultured Rhodobacterales bacterium | reverse complement strand
TCGTTCAGCACCGCCTCGCTGGCCAGATCATAGGACGCAAACGGCACATCCTGTGCCGCGAGCAACGCAGGGTTTAATGCCGGGATTAACGCAAACACCAAAGCAGCCGATGCTAGTTTCATCATCATTCCTCGTCTGGTTTCTGGTGATAGCTTGCCAAGGAAATCGCATCTGACAAAGCACAAAGTGATCACGTTATCGCAAGCCAAACCTCTGGCACCGGGCGCGCGATGCGATTAAACCCCGTTTTTAGAATGGCAAAAGCAAAATCACCCCCACCACGCGCCGTAAAACGCGCCTTACCCTTGCGGCTATTGGCGTGGCTTTTTCGTTGGGGGTTTCGGATATTGGTTTTATTTCTGCTCGTCTTTGCGGCCCTGCGGTGGGTCAACCCGCCGATTTCAGCCATGCAAGCCGCCACTTGGATTAAGCAGGGCCGCGTTGAACGACAATGGATCGACCTAAACGCGCTACCTGCCCATGTCCCAGCCGCATTTGTCGCCGCAGAAGACGCCAAATTTTGCGCCCATTGGGGCTTTGACGTTGAAGCGATCCGCTACGTGATCGAACGCGGCGGCGGGCGGGGCGCATCAACCATCACGCAACAAACGGTCAAGAACATGTTCTTGTGGTCCGGTCGCTCATGGGTGCGCAAAGGATTAGAAGCCGCCCTTGCGCCACTGGCCGAAGTGTTGTGGGGCAAGCAGCGGATTTTGGAAATCTATCTGAACATCGCGCAAACCGACACGACGGGCTTTGGGGTGGAAACTGGCGCGCGCGCCTATTTTGGCAAATCCGCAACCAAGCTAAGCGCAAGCGAGGCTGCTCGTCTTGCCAGCGTTTTGCCGAGCCCCGCGACGCGGTCTGCGGCAAATCCGAATGCCAATCAAAAACGACGGCTAAAGACGATCCAAGGCGGGGCCGCTGCGATTTTGGCCGATGGGCGCGCGGATTGTTTTTTGCCAAAACCAGATAGAAATTAAAGATTGTTCTTGCTTTACCCCCATCATATCCCGCAGGTTAAGCATCCCAATCGCCCCGCGACCCATACGAATCCAAGGAAGTTATTGTGCAAGAACCGACGATCAAATGTCCGGATTGTGGAACAGAGATCAAACTAACGGACTCGCTGGCCGGGCCGTTGCTGGACAAAACGCGCCAAGAATTTGAAGACAAGCTGAACGCTCAGAAAAAAGCGTTTCAGTCGCGCGAACAAGCGTTGGAGGCCAAAGAAGCCGCGCTCAGCGCGTCTAAGGCTTCGTTTGAAAAGCAGTTGGAAGACCGCCTAAATTCCGAACGCGCACGCATTTCGGATCAGGAAAAAGAAAAAGCAAAACGCGCCTTAAAGTCAGAGTTTGATGCAAAATCGGGCGAGGTGGATGAGCTGAAATCAGCGCTGGCGAACAACAACCAAAAACTGGCCGAAGCGCAGAAGATGCAAGCCGAGGTAACAAAGAAAGAGCGGTTGTTAGAGGATCAAAAGCGCGAGCTTGATCTGACCGTTGAGCAGCGCGTACAACAATCGGTGGCCGAAGTGCGCGCCCAAGCCAAGACCGAAGCGGAAGGCACGCTAAAGCTGAAAGTCAGCGAAAAAGAAGAACAAATCCATTCCATGCAAAAGCAGATCGAAGAACTGCGGCGCAAAGCGGAACAAGGATCTCAGCAATTACAGGGCGAGGTGTTGGAATTGCAGCTTGAACAAGAGCTGCGAACTAAGTTTCCCCACGACCAAATCGAACCGGTCGCCAAGGGCGAACTTGGCGGCGATATTTTGCAGGTTGTGAACACTGCGATTGGCTCCCGTGCGGGCGGAATTTTATGGGAAACCAAACGCACCAAAAACTGGAGCGACGGGTGGCTGGCAAAGCTACGCGACGACCAGCGCCGCTCAAAGGCCGAGTTTTCGATCCTTGTGTCAGGCGCTTTGCCCAAGGGCGTGGACGGCTTTGGTTTGGTAGATGGCGTCTGGGTCGCCGCCCCGCGCTATGGCATTCCGGTGGCGATTGCGCTGCGCCAAACCTTGATCGAGGTGGCCAAAAGCAAACAGGCCCGCGTTGGTCAAGACAGCAAGATGGAACAGGTTTACGACTATCTGACCGGACCCAAGTTTAAGCACCGCGTCGAAGCGATTGTCGAGAAGTTCACGGATATGCAGCAGGACTTGGACAAAGAACGCAAAGCCATGACGCGCCTTTGGGCCAAGCGGGAACGGCAAATCGAAAGCGTGATTGAAAGCACGGTCGGCATGTATGGGGATTTGCAAGGGATTGCGGGCCAAGCGATCAAAGACATCGAAGGTTTGGATTTGCCCTTGCTGGGCGATGATTGATTGCATGACAAACAGCCACACAGATGCCCGCGCATCCGCATGGTCATCAATCAATCATCTGGCTGGTAAATGGTCGGGGCGGCGAGATTCGAACTCACGACCTACGGTACCCAAAACCGTCGC
>CAZBBZ010000463.1:0-2452 GCA_964489925.1 uncultured Rhodobacterales bacterium | reverse complement strand
GGGACAGAACCAGCATCCCGTATTGCCCGTGAAAGCGCCCATAGCCATGGGCATCTTCAGGGCCGTTCGCCTTGCCATCCGCGTTCAGATCAAACCCCGTGGCAAGTCCCGTATTGGACGGGCGCGCGAAAGCGAAAGGATAGTCAATGCCTTTGGTGTCCTCCCCGTTTTCACGCAAGAGATCAGTGAACGCGGCGCTCGCCAGCTGTTCCAGATCAAAGTCAAATTCGTTAATGAGCAGAATATCAGGGCGGGTTATGCGGATGATTTGCGCCACCGCTTCGATTTGGCTCTGATCGCCTTTGCGCAGGTCAGACAGCAAAACGCCCGGCCCGTTTCGACTAAGCGAGGCATTGAATGTCGCAACCCGGATCGGGTCGGCAAATGACGGGATAGAAAAGCTACAGATCAAGCAAAACCAGAGCGCCGCAATTCGTATTTGCAGCACCCCTGTTTGCATTACCGGCCTCTTGCGCGGCGCACGAGCCAGCCGACTTTCAGCAAGGCTGCGCCTCGCATCACAAGGCTTGCGGGCAAAAATGCCCAAACCGCACAACCCCAAATCAGCGGCTGCTGGTTTTCCAGAACGGTTGGGTCGAACCACCCCCCGGCGCGAGACGCCAGAACGGGAATCAGAAACGGCAAAGCGATCCCGATCATTACATTGGCGGTGCCATCCCGGAACAAACGGCTTTCCACATCGCGCCCAGATGACGGTTCAAAGGTCGGAAGATTGACCCAAAGATTGAAATTATCGCGACCAACCGGCCAACGGAACAGCCACAAGGTGAATGCAAATATCAAGAAGGATGCAAAAGCGATCACAAAACTGACCGCGGCAGCGCGGGTCAACAGCTCGCGAAACGCATCGCTACCGCCATCCCCGATCATTGCCACCGCCACGCGCACAGGCGACATTGGCACATCCATCATATCGGCCGCGCGGTCCGACAGCTGCAAGACATCACCGGAAAACGCGTCCGCACCGACAATGGCACGCGATAGGAACACCAAAGCGACGATCTGTATAAAGAACGTCACGAAACGGATGCGATTATAAGGGGGGGCAAAGCGAAAATCGATGAGACCCGGATGGCTTGAGGCGTATTCAAACAAGGTGAAAGCACCGGCGATACCACCGATGATCAAGGAAATCTCTTGCGCCGCCTGGCTAACTTCCGGCAACAGGAATGCCGGCATAGCCACGACGACTAGAACAAGGATCGCTCTTACTAAAGCACCAAGGAAACGCTTACTCAACGTCCCACCTCTCGTTTACACTGGGCAAAGCGACTTATCGCTGCGCCCAAACTACACCCACGGAGCCCTCGCCCCATAAGAGTCCTCGAAGGTGTCGATCGACGCGGCCTTTTGCAAGGTAAGGCCAATGTCATCGAGACCATTCAGCAGACACTCCTTCTTGAAGTCGTCCACTTCGAACCCAATCGTTGAACCGTCCGGACGCGTGATTTCTTGGGTTTCAAGATCCACACTAAGGACAGCATTTGCTCCTTTTTCGGCATCTTCCATCAACAGGTCGACAGTTTCCTGTGGCAGAATGATAGGCAGAATGCCGTTTTTGAAGCAGTTGTTGTGGAAGATGTCGGCAAATGATGGCGCTATTACGGCGCGAATGCCAAAATCCAACAGCGCCCAAGGCGCGTGTTCCCGACTTGACCCGCAGCCGAAGTTTTCACCGCTGACCAAGATTTGCGCATCCCGGTAAGCGGGTTTGTTTAGCACAAAATCAGGCAGTTCACTGCCATCATCGCCATAGCGCATTTCATCAAACAAGTTCACACCCAATCCAGAGCGTTTGATCGTCTTCAAAAACTGTTTCGGGATGATCATATCGGTATCGACATTGACCATCGGTAAAGGTGCCGCAACACCTGTAAGTTTGTCAAATTTTTCCATGTCAGTCTGCGCCAGCTAATGCCTTGATTATCAAGACAAAAACGAGCGTCCTTTCCTATTTTATGTCCAAGATCTTTCGATCTGGTTAAACCAGTTCACGAACATCTGTCAGACGCCCGGTGATCGCCGCTGCAGCAGCCATTGCGGGTGACAAAAGATGGGTGCGGCCATTGCGACCCTGACGACCCTCAAAGTTCCGATTTGACGTAGAGGCACATCGCTCGCCGGGTGCCAGTTGGTCCGGGTTCATCGCCAGACACATGGAGCAGCCCGCAAGGCGCCATTCAAAGCCCGCGGCTTGTAGCATTTCTGCAATACCTTCTTCTTCGGCTTGCGCGCGAACCAGACCAGAACCCGGCACAATCATGGCGCGAAGTCCGTCTTTGACCGTTCGCCCTTCCATAATTTTAGCCACTTCGCGCAGATCTTCGATTCGCCCATTGGTGCATGAGCCGATGAAAACCGTGTCGATTTCAACGTCTTGCAACTTTTGCCCCGGTTTCAGGCCCATATAATCAAGCGAGCGTTGTGCCGC
>CAZBBZ010000462.1:0-2463 GCA_964489925.1 uncultured Rhodobacterales bacterium | reverse complement strand
CTAACGGCGAAACCGTTTGTACACATCCCGTACAGCACTTCTTGAAATTTCCTTAACAACCCTTACTAGAATAACCCTTCTCCTCTTCCTCTTGCCCAAAAAATACCTCGGGGAGTGTGAGGGGTAGAACCCCTCACGTCCAAGTAACGTCGCGCGGGCGAGCAATCCGCTCGCACGCACCGCTGGATCAGAGAAAACCAAGTCAAAAATCAAAAAACAGCATCATGCGAGAGCGTTAAGATCGGCTTAACGAAAAAGAGGCGCCGCAAGCGACGCCCCCACAAATCACCCATGCCAGCTTGACGTGTTTAGTTCGGTGAAATCACATCAATCGGCGTGTTCAGCGATGCGGAAAGCTTGCGCAGAGTGCTGAGTTTTGGGTTGGACAAACCACGCTCATAACGACGAATGGTTTGAAGCCCTACACCGGATTGTTTCGCCAAGTCTTTTTGCGAATACCCAAACACGCGCCGCGCGCGTTCTAGGGGATGCAATTCCGCCAAAACCCTGACGTTCGGTTCATTGGGGACGCTGATTTTTTCCGCAGCAAACAGCGTGGAAAACGTCTTTTGCGTCGGGATAGGCCGCGGAACATGCCCTGTATGGCCCGTATGTGATGACCGCCCAAGCGCATTTGGCCGTCCGCCAATTTTCATTGGTGGGGGTGCCGGCACAGCATTTGGCCGGGCTGAAAATGGTGAATTCGTCGATCTACCGGGATGTCCGAAATCAAAACCGTCTTCTTCGGTTTCGAATACATCTGGTAGCGGTGATACGTCAGCTTTCATAAAAGCCCTCCTAGCCGGCCCCGTTTCCGGCTCCCTCGCATTTATCTACTGGTCTGAGTTAATGCGCTATGAATCTCCAGAAAGAATCACTGCATCTCACAAAATAAGCATAAATCCACGCATGACTTTACGTTAAACCACTAAGAATACGCAATAAATAGCAAGATTATGCCGAAAATGACGCGGTAAATTACATAGGGCGTAAAGCTGACGGAACGTAACAAGCGCATCATCAGAACCAGCGCGATGAGTGCGGCGATAAAGGCAAAGGCGGCCCCGATCGCGGCGTCTTTGGCCAGTTGCGCATTGGCTTGATCGCTAAGATCGAGCCCCAAAAGCACACCAGAGGCAATGATCGTCGGGATCGACATCAACATGGCCAGCCGTGCGCCGTCTTCGCGTTGAAAGCCCAAAGCGCGCGCACCGGTGATGGTCGCGCCTGAACGCGAGGTGCCGGGGATCAGCGCAAGCGCTTGCCACAGCCCCATGATAACCGCATCGCGCAAATTCCAGCTTTCGGCTTTGCGGGTGACGGGGCTGCGGGTGTCGAACCAATAAAGCACGATGCCAAAGATCAGCATGGTCCAGCCAATCACCGCCACGCTGCGCATTTGATCCGCAAGGCCGGTTACTTTGAGGATCAGACCTGCAATAATCACGGGGATGGTTGCGATAATCATCAGCCACGCGAGCGAGGCGTCTTCCGATTTGCGAAAGCGCAGGATGTCAAAACCGCCCGCAAAAAGCCGTGCTACGTCAGCGCGGAAATAGAGCATGACCGCAAAAAGCGTGCCCACATGCACGGCAATATCCATTGCCAAGCCTTGGTCTTGGGTTCCCGTGAGTTTTGAGAACAGGATCAGGTGGCCGGATGATGAAACCGGCAAAAATTCGGTGATCCCTTGGATCAGAGCGAGAATTATAATAGTAGTTAACGGCATGATACGATCTTTTTTGATTACCCCTGACGGGTCTTTAACGGTCAAAGGTTATGAGGCCCATTGATGGGGGTGCAAAAATGATCGGATGTGGCCAAAAAAGCATCTGCGCAGGGTAAGGGTCAGCATTGCTTACCTTTATTTGTGCAATTTAGGCTGCTCAACAGGCGGATTATGTAGATTGGCGCTGTTAAAGGTCACGTTTGTTGACTTTTCCATGCGGATTTGTATGAAGAGCGTCCGATTCCTATTCTATAGACTCTGCCGGAGGGTTTAATGGCCGATACGCCTATGCTCAAATTTGTCGATGTTGAACGAGACATGCCTGCAAAGCGCAAAGCAAAGCAGCGCACGCAAGACTTTGGCGAGATTTACGCGGATTTCGCCGCGAAAAAGGCCGAAGAACAAGCCGGGCGCTGTTCGCAATGCGGTGTGCCTTACTGTCAGTCGCATTGTCCGCTTCACAACAACATCCCCGATTGGCTGCGGCTCACGGCGGAAGGACGGTTGCAAGAGGCTTATGAAATTTCGCAGGCCACCAATACGTTCCCAGAAATTTGCGGTCGCATTTGTCCGCAGGATCGTCTGTGCGAAGGCAACTGCGTGATTGAACAATCCGGTCACGGCACGGTGACGATTGGCTCGGTTGAGCGCTATATCACCGATACCGCTTGGGAAAAGGGTTGGGTCAAGCCGATCAAACCGCGCCACGAGCGAGTGGAAAGCGTTGGTATCAT
>CAZBBZ010000461.1:0-2481 GCA_964489925.1 uncultured Rhodobacterales bacterium | reverse complement strand
GAGTTTAACCGCCTCGCAGCGTCAGTCGCTGAAACACTATCCGTTGCAAGTGGGACCGGGCGCTACCCCGCCCTTGTCACCAGCGCGCGTCGTCGCCGTTTTTTACAAACCGTAATGCGCGCCAAAGGTATCGCAAACCCCGTTTTATCATTTGAAGAAATAGGACATAATGCTCGCCCCGCGTTGCTTGGGACAGCATAATGCTAGGGCGGGTCGTTGTTTTCTAGCCTTGCGGATTTGGCTTTGTTTGCCGAAACAACCTTACTGTCTTTTGCGATGGTATTTTTCCGGGTTGGTGCCGTCGCAGCCCTGTTGCCCGGCTTTGGCGAACGCTCAGTTCCAGTGCGGGTTCGTCTTGGACTTGCGCTCGCATTCGCGCTTTTAACTTGGCCTTTGTTAACAGAAACGCCACCGCCTCTGCCCCAAAATCCGGTCGCCATGTTCACCGCCCTTGGCCGCGAAATTCTAATTGGGCTCGCCTTTGGACTGTCTATTCGCTTCTTAGTTTTGTCTATGCAATTGGCAGGGTCAATCGCCGCGCAATCAACGGCTTTGGCCCAAATCATGGGGGCAAGTGCTACGCCTGATCCTCTCCCTGCGATGGGGAACATTCTTATAATTTCAGGCCTGGCTTTGGCGCTTGTGCTCGATTTACACGTAAAAGCAGTGCTGGCGATTGCGGACACCTACGAAATTTTTCCTATTGGTCAAATCCCCGAAACAGATGACCTTACCGCTTGGGGGGTGTCGCATGCATCAAGTGCTTTTGCACTGGCCTTTTCCATGGCGGCACCATTTTTGATCGCGTCGGTTGCCTACAACGTCACCTTAGGTTTCATTAGCCGCGCGATGCCCCAACTCATGGTGGCTTTTATTTTTGCGCCCGCTATTACTGCCGGCGGTTTGGCCATTTTGATGGTCAGCGCGCCTTTAATGTTGTCGCTTTGGGCCTCCCACCTTGATGCGGTCTTGGGTCTTCCTTTTGGTGAACCCAAATGAGCGAAGAGCCATCAAGCGGGGAAAAGGCGTTTGACCCAACGCCACAAAAACTTGAAACCGCGCGGCGCAAAGGTGACATTCCGCGTTCGATGGATGTTTCGGCCGCTCTGGTTTTTGTCGCTCTTTTCTTGGTGATTTCGCTTGGTGGCACAGCAATTATCGACCCAATGTTTATGTCAATGCGCCGTCTGCTGTCTGATGCCGATGTCATAGGAGCGGCACTACCGGGTGCGGGAAGTCATTCTTTGGTGAAGGACTTCGCGATAACTTTTCTTTCCGGCGCTCTTTGGCTTTTTCTGTTACCGTTTTTGGCTGCTGTATTGGCCTTTGCTGGCCAGAATGCCATTATTTTTTCGCCAGAAAAGTTAAAGCCAAAACTATCGCGCTTGTCGCCAATCAGTAATGCCAAAAACAAATTTGGCACGTCGGGGTTAGTGCAGTTTTTCAAAAACTTTGTCAAAGCAACCGCCGTAAGCGTGGCTCTCTTTTATTTCCTAAATCAACGATGGGACGTGTTCTTTGACCTCATCCATGGAAACGAACGGCAAGTTGTTAAGGTCATGGGGCAAACGATCGAGTCACTTCTCGTGGTGGCTTGCATCATTTTTTCGTCAATTGCTTTGATCGACCTGCTCTGGCAGCGATACCAACATATGCAGAAAATGCGAATGACGTTTCAGGAAGTTAGAGACGAACAAAAACAAAGCGAGGGCGATCCTCACCTTAAAGCTGAACGGCGGCAAAAAGGCTATGAACTCGCGACCAATCGCATGTTGGTTGATGTGCCTAATGCGGATGTTATTGTCGTTAACCCGACGCATTTTGCAGTTGCTCTAAAATGGAGCCGAACAAAGGGCGAAGCGCCCATATGTGTGGCGAAGGGAACAGATGAAATTGCGGCAAAGATTAGGGAACTAGCGGATGAACACGCAGTGCCGATTTTCAGAGATCCGCCAACAGCACGGGCGCTGTTTAGTTCTGTTGATATCGGTGCTGAAATCGATGCCGAACACTATCGAGCCGTAGCTGCCGCAATAAGATTTGCCGAGCAAATTCGCAAAAAGGCACCTCAATCATGAGAATCGATTCTAAGAAATTAGCGATGCTAAAACGCGCCCTTGATGCAAATTACCGCTGTGAAGTTGAAAAACTGCGGGTTCTACAAACTGACAAAAGAAATTTGGAAAATGATCTAGAGAATACGAACGCAAGACTTCAAATAGCGCCAAATTCAAACCCGATTTTCCACGATATTTGGCGGAAATGGCTGTTCCAAAGCAAAGCTGAAATCGTAGACAGACTTTCTGCAGTTGATGAGGAAATCTCGCATCAGCGATCAGTGACGACTAGATGGTTTGCTAAAGTTAAAGGTCATGAAAAAATCGAAAATAATGTTTCCGCAGAAACCAAATTGGTCGTCGAACGGCGCGCAACGAACGGACAATAAAACCAAGTGCAAAAAATTGAGTTTGATTTTACATC
>CAZBBZ010000460.1:0-2485 GCA_964489925.1 uncultured Rhodobacterales bacterium | reverse complement strand
GCCGCATATAGTCGTAAATTTCAGTCACCGTACCGACGGTCGAGCGCGGATTGCGGCTGGTGGTTTTCTGTTCAATAGAAATCGCAGGGCTAAGGCCAGAAATGTGGTCTACATCCGGCTTTTGCATCATGTCCAAGAATTGACGCGCATAAGCGGACAGCGATTCAACATAGCGGCGCTGCCCTTCGGCATAGATCGTATCGAACGCCAAGCTGGACTTTCCTGACCCTGACAAGCCGGTGATGACCACCAGTTTGTCGCGCGGAATATCAATATCGATACTCTTTAGATTATGCTCGCGCGCACCGCGGATCTCGATGTTTTTGAGTTCTGGCAATGGGGTGCTCCTAACCTGCTGGTTCATAGGTATTCCAGCGCGCGCAAACTTCCAACTGAAAAATGGAACAAAGGGGGAATGCTTATACACAGGGGGCTGTGGAAAACAAATGGCACGGCTTCGCAACCAACCCCGCACTTTCTCTTTATCACGTATGCGTGATCTCTTAGGCTTTGCATACTGTTTTTGCGAGAGGGAATTTTTATGAAGAACTTTATACTCGGCCTGGGTGCGGCCGCGTGCGTATCTGCTTGTAGTCTAACTGATGTTACAACCAGCGGATTTGATAAACCATCAAGCACAGGACGCCCCAACGGCACAACATCCGCCTATGAATGGGGGGCCGACACCAGTGCGGTTACATCCAACCGATACGCTTATGAGGTTGGCCCGACTTGGCTTGATAAATTTGGTGCTTTTTCTGGGATCAGCAGCGGCGCGAGTGTCACAGCCCCGCCTGACACAGGCGTTGTCACCATGACCGGTTCATACGAAGCGGCCTATATGTTTGGCATTGAAGCTGGGTTCGTTGTGTCGAGTGGCTATGCAAGTCGCGATAGCGGATCGATGAGCGTTTCGGTTGACTATGCCGCCGGAACTTTGGTCGGCGGATCAAACGATGGCACCTTAGCGGTGAACGGCACGTTTACAGGCACGTCACTTGGCGGGTCCGCAACGTTTGACGGTGTGTCTGGCCCGCTTAAAGGTTTGGTCGGTGGAAACGAAGCCATCGGGGTGTTTCATGGTCATAACTCGACCACGACACATGCAGGTGGATTTATCGTAAACCCCTAACCAGTTTGCTTTCACATGGACCACAAAGCGTGTGACGCGCTGAGATTTTTATGGTCGTGCCAAAGTCAAATGGGTCAATCCAACTGGAACCATCATAGACGTGGTTGCAGTTGGAACACCGGTCCATGACGATGGAATCGATTGGCGCGGCCTGAAAATCAACCGAAAACGGGAACTGCTCTGCGCTTAGCAAACGATGTGAAAGGCGCAGTTTTTCTTGCGATTTTTTTGAAATGGTAAGCACAAATCTGCGGCGAAGCGTTGGGGTGTCGCAGCGATAGGCCCAATGGACTGGTCCTCTTTTTTTCCAAGCCTTTTCAATCAAGTTCTTTGTAAACCACCAGGTCGCTGGATCGGTAACAAATGAGCTGAGGTTTGAATTGGCAAGATAATTCGCCCGCAATTCTGGAACGCCTGAAAAAACTGCCGATGCGTCCCAACCACCGCCAAAACCTACGAGGTGGTCATATCGGTTAAGTTCGTAAAACGACTCCAGTGGGTTTGCCGAACTAAGCTGTACATTAGGCTTAATTAGTCTCGGTTTAGCGGTCCAGGTTTTCAATGGTTTTCAAAAGCCATTCTAAAGGAGCAACGAAAGGAGCTTGCCACTTTAGCGCGAGCAAAAAATAATAACACCCCAAAGGGTGGAGCGTGCGCTCTGCATGGAGTCCTTTAACTAAGTTGGGAATCGATGACCCTTGGCCTGCCCTACTCGCCCAAAATAACTTTCACGTAGTTTTTCGTCTCTTTGAAGGGGGGGACGCCATTGTATTTTTCCACCGCGCCGGGTCCGGCATTATAGGCGGCCAAAGCCAAGCGCCAACTGCCAAACTTTTTGAATTGTTCGCGCAGATAGCGGGCGCCCCCTTCTAGGTTTTGGCCCGGATCGCGGGGATTAACCCCAAGATAGCGCGCAGTTGCAGGCATCAATTGCGCCAAGCCAATCGCCCCTTTGTGGCTTAGCGCGTTGGGGTTCCAATTACTTTCTTGCGCCACAAGCCGATCAAACAGCGCAGGCGGTATTTGATTGCGCAGAGCCGCGGCCTTGGCCATCATTCTAAAATTGCCGTTTTCATCAATTTCATAACCCTTGAGGCGTTCCAGCTCGTCCGCTTCCGCCTCTAGTCTTGTCATGTTGAATTGATCCGCCAAACGCCCTTCTAAAAGGCGCTGTTGTCCTTTTGACAGCGAAAGCCCCTGCCCTTGCGCCGTACTCAATTGGGAAAGGCAAAGGATAGCTATGCAAATTATGGACTTAAAATGCGTAAGCATTGGCAACTTTCGGTTCAGCTGTTCATTTTTACTCTGCCATAGGTTTTGGCGCAAGATATCCAAACGACTTGGAAATCATTT
>CAZBBZ010000459.1:0-2508 GCA_964489925.1 uncultured Rhodobacterales bacterium | reverse complement strand
TTTCCGCGCCTTCCACATCGCAGATGATGATGGTGATCGCCTCATCCCGGATCAGGTTGTTCAGGTTTTCGGTGGGGACTTGCACCGTATCCACATAGGGGGTCGGCCCTTTGGACAGGGAGCCCATCCAAAAATCGCGGCGCAGATAAAAGGTCACGCTGGGCACGGTGTCATTGGTCAAAACCGCATTGCGGCGGGTCACTTTGGTGACGTGGTTTTGCGCGTGAAGCCGTTTCATATAGGGCAGCAGGTTCGGGTTGGCTTCAACCGCGATGACCGCTTCAACCGTCGGTTCTCGGTCTAGTAAGGTGGAAATAAAGCCGATGCCGGCCCCAATTTCCAAAACACGATCGCGCAGGCGCAGGACGTCGTGCAGCCCGGCGGCTTCTTCGGCTTCAAAACGACCCGTAAGGATCGCATCACGTATGTTAGGCGTAATCACGGTGGGGGCCTCTGGGATTGTAACACCCAGAGCATTCAGGTTCGCCATTTTGCAGTTCCCATACAACTTGACCAATCAACCACAAGAAGATGTTACTCATCTTAGGGTTGTATGTCTAGGTGATAGGTTGACGCATCAAGAAACTGGCGATTTTGCGCGGAGAGCCCACTTGCGGTTTGCGCTAACGCGGGGAGCGTTTGGCCAAAATCCGCTGCAAGGTGCGACGGTGCATGTTCAGCCGCCGCGCGGTTTCAGACACATTGCGATCGCATAGCTCATAGACCCGTTGGATATGTTCCCAGCGTACCCGGTCCGCAGACATGGGATTTTCGGGGGGCGGTGGCTTTTGTTCTTCGCCTGCCAAAAGTGCCGAGGTGATGTCATTGGCATCCGCAGGCTTGGCCATATAGTCGGTCGCGCCCATTTTGACGGCGGCAACAGCCGTGGCAATCGCGCCATATCCGGTCAGCACAACAATGCGCGCTTCGGGGCGTTTTTCGCGCAAGGCTTCGACCACGTCCAAGCCGTTGCCATCCTCTAGGCGCAAATCGAGCACTGCATAAGCGGGGGGACGGGTCGCGACCACGGATTTACCTTGGGCCACAGTTTCTGCCAACACAGGTTCAAATCCGCGTTTTTCCATCGCTTTTTCAAGGCGGCGCAAAAACGGTTGGTCGTCATCAAGCAGCAAAAGACTTTTGTCTGGTCCAATTAGCGCTTGGCTGTCTGGGCTTTCCTGGCTCACGCAACACTCCCTTTTTTCAGACCCGCAATGATGTGATTATTGCGTCTCGTCAAGGAGGTCAAATCTTGTGAGGTGTCTCCTTGCCTACATCTTGGCAGCAAAACAGGACACAGCGCTGGCCATTTCTTGCGCTGATTGTGTACGACGGAATACTTCGACCACGCGCGCATCTGCGCCCACCAGATAGGTAAAAGCGGTGTGATCCACGAGGTAATCTGCGCCCGTTTCTTGCGCGCCTTCTTTGGCGTCATCGTTGTAGGCGTAATAGGCGCGATAGGCCTTGGCCGCCTTAGCGATTTCGTCAGGCGATCCGGTCAGCCCGATCATGTCATCGTGAAAATAGGAGGTGAACTCGGCCAAGACTTCGGGCGTGTCGCGCTCTGGATCAACAGTGACAAAGACATGGCCCAGATCAAAACCATTTGCGGCAACCATATCAATGACTTCCGCGTTGCGCACCCCGTCGATGGGGCAAACATCGGGGCAATAGGAATAGCCGAAATAAAGCAGGGTCGGCTTGGTAATCACATCGGCTTCGCTAACCCGCGCGCCGGTTTCGTCAATCAGGGAAAAGGGGCCGCCCAAAGCCTCTGCCCCCCCTGCAATGCGGGTGGTGCGACATGACGCAAAGCGATCCGACCCCGACGGCGCGATCACCACGTAATAGATCGTTCCCAGCAATAGGGCTGCAATGGCAAAAAGGGCGGCAAGGGCAAAGCGCATCTATGTCTCCGGTCTCGTGGTTGTCTCTCACATAGGCGAGGTATTGGATTTGGTCCAATCACGCTGGCGCGACATATTGTCGATGTGTAGAAGCGTTTGGGATGGTTGAGACAAATTCGAACATTTTGACAGGGGCAGTGCGCGGGGATTGGATCCGGCTGCGCACGCTGATTATGCTGCGCTGGTTGGCGGTGGTGGGCCAAACGATTTCGGTCATGGTCGCCACGCAGGTGTTGGATTTGGACCTGCCTGTGGTGCAAGTGGCGGCGGTGATTTGTGCCTTGGCGCTGTTTAATCTGGTCACAATGATGAGCAATCCGCGCACCCGGCGCTTGCGCGAAGGCGTGGCGGCAACGGCGTTGTTTTTTGATTTATTGCAGCTTGTCACGCTGCTGTTTTTGACCGGCGGCTTGGGCAATCCGTTCTGTTTTCTGCTGCTGGCCCCGATCACGATTTCTGCCACGGCCCTGTCGCTTGGATCGACGCTTTGGCTGGGGGCGGCCACGCTTGCGATGGTCACAGGCTTGGCGTTTTTGAATATTCCTTTGAAAGATGGTGCGGGCGCTGTGCTGGCCCCGCCGCAGATTTTTGTGGCGGG
>CAZBBZ010000458.1:1697-2520 GCA_964489925.1 uncultured Rhodobacterales bacterium | reverse complement strand
GTTCCAAGTGAGGATCGCACCACAAGCGCTTGTATTTCCACAAACATTGGCCGCGTGCCTTCAACGCCAGCAAACACCACAGACCCCGGTGCCGCTTGATCCCGATCCGACAGGGATAGGAACGAGGGGTTCAACACTTCGGCCAAACCCGACCCGGTCATTTCAAACACGCCGATTTCATCTGCCGGACCAAAGCGGTTTTTGACCGCGCGCAAGATGCGATACTGATGCCCGCGCTCGCCTTCAAAATAGATCACCGTGTCGACCATATGTTCAACCACACGCGGACCCGCAATCTGGCCCTCCTTGGTCACATGGCCGACCAAAATCACCGCGATGCCAAAGCGTTTCGCGAATGTCGTCAGCTCATGGGCGCAAGCGCGCACCTGC
This sequence comes from uncultured Rhodobacterales bacterium, assembly GCA_964489925.1. Lineage (GTDB taxonomy): Bacteria > Pseudomonadota > Alphaproteobacteria > Rhodobacterales > Rhodobacteraceae > CAYLLD01. The sequence continues at coordinate 2,130 of CAZBBZ010000458.1, read as the reverse complement.
GCCACAGACCCCGGTGCGCTTTCAACTTTGTCCGACCACATGGTCTGGATGGAATCAATAATCGCAACCACAGGCCGCTCTGCTTCAAGCGTCGTTAAAATATCCCGCAAATTCGTTTCAGAGGCGAGCGCAACTGGCGCGTCGCTCAACTCCAACCGCTTGGCGCGCATGGCAATCTGTGCGGCGGCTTCTTCGCCAGACACATAAATCACCTTATGCCCGCCCTTGGCCAAACGCCCGGCCACTTGCAACAACAAGGTGGATTTCCCGATGCCCGGATCGCCCCCGACCAAAGTGACCGACGCCCCGACCAACCCATCGCCGACCACGCGGTCAAACTCCGCGATTCCCGTGTTGGTGCGCGCAAGGTCTGGTCCTGTATCGGCCAAATCGGTCAGTGGGATCTTGGACCCTTTTTCAGCGCCCAATCCCT
>CAZBBZ010000458.1:0-1687 GCA_964489925.1 uncultured Rhodobacterales bacterium | reverse complement strand
AAAGCGGGGCTTCTTCGGTGATTGAATTCCATTCGCCACAAGACGGGCAGCGCCCGGCCCATTTGCGATGAGACGCGCCGCAAGCGGTACAGACGAATGTGGATTTGCTAGCCATTAACGCTTCTTAACTTACCCATGGGGAAGGGCAAGCTGGTTCAGAATGGCAATTTCAGTGCCAAGGCCAAGCCAAGCGCACTGGCGAAGATTGGAAAAACCCAAGTTTGCTTGCGATCAAGGGCCACAACACCCAGCCCCGCGATCACCAGCGCGCCGCCAACGGGCAGGGCAAGTGTCACCCAAAGCTTTGAAATTACCGTCATGGCCGCCAATATCAGCGCGATCAGTGCAACATGGGCATAGCGCGCGTTTGCCATTTTCACCGTAAACACCCGGTAAAGCGAAAACAGCAAGCTGCCAAAAGCGCCCGCGGCAATCACAACTCCCAACAGCAAATTTATCATCGGGCTAAGTCTCGCTTCGTCAAATGGGTTATCAACATAGAGCCCAACACCGCGCCTGTGAACACATAAAGCCCCCAAGCGGTTTCAACGCGCCCCACGCCCACGCCTTTGGCCAAAACGATGTAAACCGCAATCAAAAACACATCCGCCATCGCAAGTTTGCCGATAATTTCAAGCGCGGGCAGGGCGCGCTTGCCCATCAGCCGGAACTGAATCGCTGCAAGGGTCAGCGTTTTGGCAAGCGGGGCCACCATGCCCAAAAGAATGACAATGAGCGCAAGAAATTTATCGCTTTCCCAAAGGCTTTGCACGGCGGTCAGGATCGACAATTCGTCGAGCTTAAAGAACGGCAATAACCCCGCGCGTGCTAAAGGGGCCATCCAAGCGATGGGAAATATGATAAGAAGCGCCAAATTAGCCATGCGCAAGCCTGCGTGCATTTACTCTACGCCTGATCGTCTGCGTTGAGCAGAGCGTCCGGCTCCTCTGTCGCGGGCAGATCATCGGCACCGATGTCGCCACGACTGTCGTCATTTGCCGCGTCATCTTCATTTGCCGCGTCATCGTCAGCCGAGACAACCCGCTTGACCGCATCCCCGATCTTTTGGTTCGCTTGCGCCAGCGTATTGGCGCCCGTTTGGGGTGCCACAATCTGAACCGGGCGCAAATAACCCTGATGGATCAGCGTTTGCAGCATGCCTTTGGCCGCGCCCACTTCGACGTTAATCATCGTGGACAACATGCCCGGCGTACAGGTCCCATGCAGCTGCGTCATGTAACTGGCCCAATGTTTCGCCGCCGCAGGCACAACCGGGCTGGCGCCGCGCATCGCGATGCTAGGCATCGGCATCGCGGTGGTTGCCGCCGCCGCTGTAATCGAATTTATAAACTCACGTCTGTTCATAGAATAATATATGGGGTGGATCGCACAAAATTGCGAGGGCGCACAGCACCGATCCTGCCGATCTTCGTCAAATTATCGAGCGATATAGCGGTCCGTGCGATGGTTCAGCGCGATCATCAGATTTGTGGTGACGGCCGCAATCACGGAAACCCCTACCGACAGCGGATCAAGCACAAACAGGGCGGCAGCAAACAGCACCGCGTCAAAAATCATCTGGGTATAGCCTGCCGGAAAGCCAAAGCGTTCTTGCAAATAAGGCGCAAGGATGCCAACCCCGCCAAGGCTCGCGCGATGGCGAAACAGCACGACCAAACCCACGGCA
>CAZBBZ010000457.1:0-2527 GCA_964489925.1 uncultured Rhodobacterales bacterium | reverse complement strand
AATCACGCGGCACAGGATGCGCTGATTTTTGAGGATCAGCATGTAAGCTATGGGGATCTATCCCAGCTTCGTGACCAAATCGCTGCGGCGATGGCTTTGCAAGGTGTGACAAGCGGTGCGCGGGTCGCCGTGTTGCTTGAACGCGGCCCCGGTGCCGTCGCGTCCTTTCTGGCGTCGTGGCGTTGCGGCGCGAGTTACATTCCCCTTGATCCAAACGCCCCAAAAGCGCGGCTCAATGCCATTATTGCCGAAGCTGGCGTTGATCTTGTGCTAACGAGTACAGCCTTGGCCCCAAAAATCGATCAAACGCCGCATCTGACGATTGATACGGACCTTGCGCATGGGCCTCTGCCCAAGGCGCCCATTGATCCAAACGATCCAGCTTATGTGATGTTTACCTCCGGTTCGACCGGTACGCCCAAAGGTGTGATCGTCAGCCATGACAATTTGGCGGCCTCCACCCATGCGCGATCTATTTGGTACGGCCACGATCCTGCGCGCTTTATGGTCGTTTCCCCGCTTGGGTTTGATAGTTCGGTCGCCGGTCTTTACTGGAGCCTTGCAAGCGGGGGCACCGTTGTTTTGCCGTCTAATGCGCAAATCACCGAACCCACAGCCCTAATCAAAGACATCGAGCGCCTTGGGGTTACGCATATCCTGTGCTTGCCCTCGCTTTACGAGGTGATTTTGTCAGTTGCGCACCCGGATGATCTTGCCACGCTGGTTTGTGTGATGGTTGCCGGAGAGCCTGCAAATCCGTCATTGATCGCCAAACACGAGCAAATGTTGCCAAACACGGATTTGGTCAATGAATTTGGACCAACAGAGGCAACGGTTTGGTGCGCGGCGGCAAAGCTTCACGATACTGCCGGACCAATTCCCATCGGGCGCGCCACGCCGGGCAGCACTTTGGTTGTGCGCGATGCACAATTGCGTCCGGTCCCTGATGGGGTGGCGGGTCAGTTGTGGGTCGGCGGGCGCGGTGTGGCCCAAGGCTATGTGAACCAGCCAAGCCTGAGCGCGGCCCGGTTTATCACGGACCCCCGTCTTGGGGTGGGGCGGTTTTATGATACGGGCGATCTGGTGCGCCGGGCTCATGATGGCACGCTCAGCTACATCGGGCGCGTGGATGGCCAAGTGAAAATTCGTGGCCAGCGCATCGAACCCCTAGAGGTCGAGACGCAACTGACCTTGTGCAAGGGCGCGGGGCAATTGGCAGTGGTTGCTACGGATCGCCCGAATTTGCGCGTGGTTTGGACCGGGGATGCAAGCGCGGCGGATATTAAAGCCTATGCCATAGCGCATCTGACCGCGGCCATGGTTCCGGTGGAATATATTCACTGTGAAACTCTGCCCCAAACGCCAAACGGCAAGCTGGATCGAAAAGCGTTGCGCGCTTTGGACCATTTGGCGACAGGGGCAACCGCGGCCAGTTATCACAGCGCGACACAAGCGAAGGTTGCCGCGATTTTCCAAGAGGTTTTGGGGGCTCCAACTTTGCCTGCGGCCGAAGCCGAGTTTTACGCCCTTGGCGGGGATAGTTTGCAGCTGATGCGGCTTTCGGCCGCTTTGTCTATAGCGTTTGAAACGCCTTTAAGCGTCGCGGATTTGGCGCGCACGACCACAAGCGTTGAAGGCGTTACCATGCTGTTGGAAACCCGCAGCGCGCAAGACCAAACGCCCCAAAAACATGACCCGCTTGTGGCTAATGCGGCGCAAGGTGCCATTTGGTTCGCCTCCAAGCTGCATGGCGGCCAGCCGTTTTTCAATCTGTCCTCTGGGGTGCGTCTTACCCGAAATATCCCCCAAGATCGGCTGCACCGTTTGCCCGCCGCTCTGTTGGCAAGGCACCCGGTTCTTGGAACCCGCTTTTCCTATCAAAAGCGCGAATTGCACCTGATTGCGGATTGCACTGCGCCCTTGGTGTCGGTTGATGAAATCGGGGAGGACGCACTGCCTGATTGGGCGCGGCAGGTGGTTGAAACGCCCTTTGATGTGGATGAAGGCCCGCTTTGGCGGATCGCGGTGGCGCGTTTGCCGGAGTCGTGCAGCGCGGTTGAGGTGGTGATCCATCATGCCATCGCCGATGGCTGGAGCCTTGATCTCTTGATGAAGGACATCTTGCGCTTTCTGGATGGGCAAGACTTGGACGCGGCCAGTGATAAGCCCGTGTTCGAACCACTCGCTCCGCCGGATGCGATGGCATTTTGGCGCGATGAGCTTGATGATTTGCCCCAAACTCACTTGCCGCACGACAAACCCAAACCGGCCACAGCGCGCTTTGAAGGATTGTACGAAAGTTGCGCGCTTGGAAACGAAGCAACGCAGAGCGTTCTTGAAACCGCAAAGCGCCACCACACGACCCCGTTCGTCGTGCTTTGGGTGGGATTGGCGAAGTTTCTTGCCGCACAAACGGGTGCCAAAGACATCGTGGTGGCGACAGGACACGCAAACCGCCCACCGGGTAGCGAGCACCAGATTGGCTGCTGGAGCAAAGTATTGCCCTACCGCCTGAGCGTTGATCCAG
>CAZBBZ010000456.1:0-2532 GCA_964489925.1 uncultured Rhodobacterales bacterium | reverse complement strand
CGCCAACCTCAAAGTTGAAGTCCCCAATTTGACCCACGGGGGTCACTTCGGCGGCTGTTCCGGTCAGCCAGCATTGTTCAAAGCTTTCCATTTCACTGGGGTCAATATGGCGTTCATTCACCACGATCTGACGGTCCTTTAGCATGCCGATCACTGTTTGGCGGGTGATGCCGTTCAGGAAGCAATCCGGAGTCGGCGTATGAACTTCGCCGTCCTTCACAAAGAACACATTCGCGCCTGTAGCCTCGGCCACATAACCGCGATAATCCATCATCAAGGCATCCGAACAGCCCTTAGCCTCGGCTTCGTGCTTGGACATGGTGCAGATCATGTAAAGGCCAGCAGCCTTGGCAAAACAGGGAATGGTTTCGGGGCTAGGGCGCTTCCACTTGGAAATATCCAGCTTCGCGCCTTTGTATTTCGCATCGCCATAGTAATTGCCCCACTCCCACGTGGCCACTGCCATGCGGACTTTGTTGCGATTGGCCGCGACGCCCATGTCTTCGCCCGCGCCGCGCCAGGCAACTGCGCGCACATATGCGTCGGTAAAGCCGTTTGCCTCTAAGGTCTGGATTTTGGCCGCCTCGATTTCGTCCACCGTGTATGGGACCGGCATGTCGAGCATGTCGCCTGACGCAACTAACCGTTCGGAATGCTTGCGGCTTTCAAAAATCTTACCCGAATAACAACGCTCGCCCTCGAAAACGGAACTCGCGTAATGCATCGCATGGGTCAGCAAATGCACATTCGCATCGCGCCACGGTACCAGCTTGCCGTCGAGCCAAATTACGCCATCGCGATCATCATAAGAGCCAGTCATGGGCTTTCCTCTAGTCTAAATATTGCTTTATTTTGCCTTAATGCGACATAAAATTGCGTCGCTCGTTGAAACGGGCTATCATTTGCCCCTTGGAATGTCAACAATACTGACATAAATACACTTCACGCTTTGAAACATTTGCGAGCCTTCCACCAATGCCGACGTCTGGACATAATTCTCCGTCTCATTTGCTCTATCTAACGGATGAGCAGCTTTTGCAGGGCATCGAGTTGATGTTTTTTGCCTATCGTGGGTTCACGTCCGACCCGGATCGAATTTTGATGGGCTATGATTACGGCCGCGCGCATCACCGGGCCTTGCATTTTATTCGCCGCCGCGACGGGCTGACGGTCAATGATCTGATCGAAATTTTGGGGGTGTCCAAGCAATCGCTTAACCGGGTTTTGCGCCAGTTGCGCGATGATGGCTTGGTTGAACAAAACGTCGGGCAAACCGATCGCCGCCAGCGGCTTTTGCACCTAACTGCGCAAGGTAAAGCGCTTGAAGACCAGCTAGCGCTTGCACAGCAGGCGCGGGTGCGTAAAGCTTTTCAGGCCGCAGGTGCCGATGCGGTTGCAGGTTTTAGAAAAGTGCTCGAAAACATGCTGGATGAAGAACACGATGAACAGGTCCGCAAACTTCGCAAAGAGGCGTTGAAATGATCGCTAAGCCCGATCCTGATGCCCATATCTTGATCGTTGATGACGACGAGCGCATCCGCACGCTGTTGCAGAAGTTTTTGGCGCGCAACGGGTTTTGGGTGACGCCTGCGCGGGACGCGGCCCATGCGCGGCGTATTCTTGACGGGCTTGATTTTGATTTGATCGTGTTGGATGTGATGATGCCCGGTGAAGACGGGCTTTCCCTGACCAAGTCCTTGCGCGAAACCCGCACGATGCCGATCCTGTTGCTGACTGCCAAAAGCGAGTCGGGGGATCGTATTGATGGGCTTGAAGCCGGTGCAGATGATTATCTGACCAAGCCGTTTGAGCCGCGCGAATTGTTGCTACGCATCAACGCGATTCTGCGTCGTGTTCCCAAAGCCGAAGAAGTTGTCGAGCGCCCGACGCAATTGTCACTGGGGGAAATTCGCTACGATATTTCCCGTGGCGAGATGTGGCACGGCGAGGCATTGATCCGCCTGACCGCAACGGAAAGCGCGTTGATGCGCATTTTTGCTGCCAAAGTGAATGAACCGGTATCGCGTCAGGATTTGGTCGAAAATCTGGGCCGTCAGGATACCAAAGCCCAAGAGCGGGCGGTGGATGTTCAGATCACGCGCTTGCGCCGCAAGCTAGAAATCGACCCAAAGCAGCCGCGCTTTTTGCAAACCGTGCGCGGGGCTGGCTATATGTTGTCGCCTGACTAGGCGCGGGAGATGTCGCCTGACTAGGCGCGGGAATAGCACCGCGCGCACCTTATCCCTCTAACGCAACACCCCGCTGCACGGCGCTATACCCTAGCGCTATGTCTTCAGCATTAATTGCCATTCCTGATTACTACTTGCTCGCCGCTTTCCTAGGGCTTGTTGGGCAAGGTCTGCGTGGTGTTCTTGGCTTGGTTAAGCGCCTTCGTGTGTCGGGCGCTTTTGCGTTTTCGCCTTTGTTTTTTGTGATTAGCCTCGTGTTGGGCTGCGTGTCCGGTGTGATGGGGGCGTTGATCTATGATCTCGCCCCGCTCACGCCAGCCAACGCCAGTGCCGAAGCACTTTG
>CAZBBZ010000455.1:0-2539 GCA_964489925.1 uncultured Rhodobacterales bacterium | reverse complement strand
GTGACGATCAGCGCAACTTCACCGCGCGCACGTTCTGCATAAAACTCCGCGACCCGGTTAAAGTCGCCTCGTTCTTCCAGATTGGTATGCATCGACCCCATAAGGATACGGTTGGGCAAAACAACATGCCCCAGATCGAGTGGGTCAAATATTCTTGGATAAGACATTAAAAAATCCGGCTGCTTTCTACAACCATATGCTGCAGTTGACGTTAAAGTCACTCTTTACGTGGCGGCATTGACCGGATTGTCGCTTATCTGTTGCGCAATTCGCGCCGCATTGCGGCTTTCACCAGCAGCAATTCAGTTTCCAGCGCGCGCAACCGCGCCTCAATGCTTTCGGGGTCACTTTCCCCGACGGTCAGCAACACTTGCGCCAGATTTTTGCCTGTGTCCGCGGCCTGAACAAACAACGTTACCGTGCCTTGGTTAATCACCACTGCGGGGATTTGCACGGACCATTCATAAGCCCCGCTAGAGGCCTGCTCGCGCAAAGCGATATCGGCCAGTTGGCCTTCATCACTTGCCAAGACCAAGGGATCAGCCGTGCTAGCAGTGCCATAAACATAGCCGCTTCGCACATCGACAACCTCGACTTGGTTTCCTGTTTGTTGGTTTCCCGCTGGCATGGTCATACATGCGCCCTTGGGCGGCGAAATACTTGCACGCCGCGGATCACAAAGCGGTTCATCCGCACGTTGTTCAGGATCAAATCCATCCACACTTCTGTAATGTCGCTTGGGTCCACAGCCGTGTGGAAAATATCAAACTCAATAATCTGGCGTCCCCGGTTCACATCAACCGCGCGCACCATGCGTTCAATGTTTGGCCCATGCCGCACGTTCAAGCGCAAATGCACCGCTGCATTGGCCTCATCACGCACTTCAATCGTCGTGCCAATCAAGGTCGAGCGCGTTAGGTTTTCCAAAATGGCGTCGGGCGTTTGCAACACCAGCGAGACATAGCTGCCATCAAAGCCAAGCGCATCAACCTCGACCCCAAGCTCATCGTCAAACACCGCTTGCTGGCAGGTCAGCTCGCAGATTTTACCGTCATGGAACAACTCAACCTCGCCCAAGCGCGTTTGCCCGCGTCCGGGAAAAATCCGACTAGGGGTGACCCGCATCAACCACGGCCCCGGCACATGCTGCTGTTCGCTGCGCGGAGGGGCTTTAGGTAATTCTGCATGGAAATCGGCTTGGCGTTTGGCAAGGCTGGACTTCACCCGCCCCACCAGCTTTTCCATCGTCTTGGCTTGCGCGTTTAGGGGGGCAAGATCGTCTTGCCCCGCCCGTTCGATATAGGCAGGCAAAGCCGCCCAATGGCGGCGCGCCCGCTTTAGGCGAAACGTTCGCAACAGATCGCTTGCGCCCGCCATGTTGGGATCAAAGGTCCGCGTAGCAGTGTTTTTCTTCACCACCGCCCGGATGGGTCACCGCACCTTTATAGGTAGAGCCCACCAGCTGCGCATACTTCCAAAGCGATCCAGACGCATAAATCGTGTCCTTACGCCCGGCCCAATCCGCCTTGCGCGCGGCCAGTTCTTCGTCCGTAAGATCAACGCTTATCACGCCATCAATCGCATTCAGCGTAATCACATCACCGTTCTTGAGCATCGCTATCGGCCCGCCATGCGCGGCTTCTGGTCCTACGTGACCCACACAGAACCCACGGGTCGCGCCAGAAAAGCGGCCATCGGTAATCAGCGCAACTTTTTTGCCCATGCCCTGACCCGACAGGGCGGCGGTGGTCGCCAGCATTTCACGCATGCCCGGCCCACCAGCGGGGCCTTCATTGCGGATCACCAGAACCTCGCCTTCCTTATAAGTGCGCTTTTGCACCGCTTCAAAGGCTTCTTCTTCGTTTTCAAACACCCGCGCAGGGCCAGTGAAAACCTGATGCTCGGCTCCCATGCCTGCAACTTTCACAATTGCGCCTTCAGGGGCCAAGTTGCCCTTCAGACCTACAACGCCGCCAGTTTTGGTGATCGGCGCATCAATCGGGTAAATCACTTTGCCATCGGCTTCGCGTTCTACCAAATCAATCTCTTCACCGATTGAGCGCCCAGTCGCTGTCATGCAATCCTCATGGATCAGACCCGCTTTGCGCAGTTCTTTCATAATCACCGGCACACCGCCTGCTTCGTACAAATCCTTGGCCACATAAGCGCCGCCCGGTTTCAGATCGACGAAGTACGGCGTTTCTTTGAAAATCTGACACACGTCATCAAGATAAAACTCAATGCCCGCTTCATGGGCAATCGCAGGCAGGTGCAAACCAGCGTTGGTCGACCCGCCAGTACAAGCCACCACGCGGGCAGCGTTTTCTAGTGACTGACGCGTCACCACATCGCGTGCGCGAATGTTCTTTTCTAGCAGATGCATGACCGCGCGGCCCGACGCCTCGGAATACTGGTCGCGGCTTTCATAGGGCGCAGGCGCACCGGCTGAATTTGGCAAGGCCAGACCAATCGCTTCTGACACACACGCCATCGTGTTTGCCGTAAATTGACCGCCACACGCACCGGCCGATGGGCAAGC
>CAZBBZ010000454.1:0-2550 GCA_964489925.1 uncultured Rhodobacterales bacterium | reverse complement strand
CTGCCATAAAGCGCACGTCAATAATGCAGGATCGCCATCCCCCGGTCTGGCTAAGTGCTTTGCCTAAACGCCGCTCTGTGGCTCTTTCCGGACCAAAGCACATGCAGCAATCACCGCGCTTTCGACAAAAACTGTCTGTCAGAGCCGGCCAATTGCGGTCAATCATCGGGTGTCCAGGATTTTGCGGGTGCGTTCTCAAAACCGGACGGTCGCGGCACTTGCGAAACTACTCACCTAACGAGCGGCTGAAGCGGGGAACGAAGCTGCCTTACGCTGCAATCGGGGCAATTTCGGCTTTCGGTTAAGCGGCCATGTTGTTCTCTGAACCGATTAGGTTCACTCTGTAAACATGATCAAATCAGCCTCAAAAGCCCAAGGCTAATGAGGACGATCAACGCCCCTGCAAAAACTTGCAATCCCGGAAGGGAGACCTGTAACCAATTTAGGGAACTGGAAGAGGCGACGGCTGCGCTTCTGGCCGCGACGCTTGAAACAGCGACAAGGCTGGTCAGCATGGCCGTACCAAACCCCATAACGAGGGCTGCGAGCGCTCCTGCCAAGCGGATATCCATCTGCCAGGCGATGACCAACAAAAAGATTGCGCCCGTGCAGGGCCGAATGGCGATGCTGAGAACCAAAACTATGGCATCGCGTATTGAACCAACTTGAGCCGCCTCGTCCGGTGTGGGGCCATGGGAGTGGCATCCACAGTCAGCTTCATGATTGTGATGGTCTGCGCCTCCTGTCTTTCGCATCGACCGCATGCCACGCCACACGAGCGTTAGCCCCACCGCCGCGATGGCGAGGTAGCTTGCTGGGGCAAGGAAGTCTTCGGCGAGTGCCGTCATTTGGTGGGCACTTGCCTCGATCAGAAAGAACCCGCCGTATACCAAAGCGATGGCCCAAAGCGATTGCGCAAGGCTGGACGCAATAGCCAGCCCCAAAAGGCGCGCGGTCGAAATCTGGGTGCCGACGCCAATGCCGCCGACCAGATATTTGCCATGCCCCGGACCCAAAGCATGGACAAACCCGTAAGCGCCCGTCGCGCTTAGCAAAGCCAGATACGCGCCCGGATTGCCGGATTTTAGCGATTGCACCGCCATTGCCATTTGGTTTTGAAATCCCCGTTGCGCGTTAATTGCCCATGCGGAAATCTGGTTTAAGTCCGTTAGGACAAAAAGCGCCAATGCCGCCGCCGCAGCCAAGCAGGTGAGCAGTGCTAGGCGCATTGCAACGAAATCCTATCGGCAAAGAGTTCACCAACTTGTGCCATTTCTGGCGTCTCTTCGCGGCTCAATTTTAGCAATGTTGCTTGAAAGGCTTCGTTTTGTTCATCTGGGTCGCCCCGTATGATCTTGGCAGTGCAGGCATCTTCGGCCCCGATTAGTTTGGGTGTGTTGGTGATTGCGAAGGCGTAAAAATATGTGGATTCATAAAACGCCAACTCGGTTTGTAGCCCTGTCAGCTGTATTGGCGTTTTGAGCTGTCTTGAAAACGTGATTTTCAGGCGTCCGTCTATGAGTTTTGCATCAAACCCACTCGGTTCATCCAAGGCGACAGGTTTCCCATTGATCGCAAGATGGGCGGAGCCCGTGAAATCGCTGGGCCATTCGCTTTGAAGCTTTACCAATTTCGCGCGGTCCGTTTCATTAAACTCCCCGGTAAACTTTCCGGTGTCGTTCAATGAAATGCGTTCAGAAGACATGATGTAAAGGGTTTCGAACGGATCGTAGAGCCATGTGACCTGCAACCCTGTCAGGGTGTCTTTTGTGAAAACGAAATCCACACCACCGTCGACAAACACATGCGGATGCGCCCGCGCGGGCAGGGCCGAAATCGCAGTGAAAGCGACGAGGAGCCCGGCACAAAGGAAAACATACAACGCGTGGACCATTGTTTTGACGATCAGATTAAGTTGCGAGTTCGTTGTGCAAACGCTGAAGGGTTTTGCGCCGAGGTGTTTTGAGACATCAATTTTCCGCCTCTAGATCAAAAATCGGGTCCAGCACCAGAACCAACCGCGTCTCACCGGTGCCAAAGATTGGCGGTGAGCGGTGAAGTAGCCCGGATTTCGGGGTCTCAGGCCAAAGCGTGCCGCGCAGGACGAGCGGTACGCCCGTTGGGACGGTATAAATCTGCTTGGGCTCGGTGCCGTCGCTTGAGATGCCGTATTGCGTGCCTGTGCCACGATAGGTGCAGATCAAGCGTGCAGTGACGGCGTCGATGTGGAACTTCTTACAGGCGTTTGTGGTCACCACATCAAGGCGCACCCTAAGGTAAGGCGCGTTCATCAAGCCAGAAAACGTCTCGCAGAGGTTAACAATATCGTCGCGCAGCGCTAAGCGCTCTGGCTCGTCTGGCAGGCCCGCAGCCCAAAAGAGCTGGTCCAGCGCGTCGCGGACCTTTTCGGGGCGTAAAATTAGGCGTGTTTTTGGCAGTTGCGAGGGCTCAAGCGCCCCAAGCCATGATGACCGACCTCTTGCGCGGACACTGGCGCCTGGAGCTTGCCCAGGGCTGGACCGCCGCAGAAGATCACCAGGAACCCACCCT
>CAZBBZ010000453.1:0-2554 GCA_964489925.1 uncultured Rhodobacterales bacterium | reverse complement strand
ATTGGAGAATTTCGTGGTGTATTCGTAGTCCTTGAGGATTTGATGGATATTGGACGGGCTGCCAAAGGGCTGCCGTTGATCACCGGGGGATCAGGCGTTGCCTTGGGGTTGCCTGCGAATTTCGGATGCGAACCGGCGCCTGCATCATGGGAGCCTCAAGCCGGCAAAACGATTGCCCTTTCAGGGTCCTGTTCCATCACCACACGGGCACAAGTCGCCTTTCATGCGGAAAGCCACCCGACCCGTGAAATCGTGGCGGCGGACGTGATCGAAGGACGCCTGACAGCGCAAGACATTGCAGATTGGTTGGTGGAAACACCGGGTATTCCCTTGGCCTATAGTTCCGCCGATCCCGCCGTGGTCAAAGACATCCAAAACCAGTTCGGGGTCGAACCTGCAGCGCAGGCAATAGAAACTCTGTTTGCCGACATCGCGCAGCAATCTTTCGCAGGAGGTGCCACGCGCATCATCACCGCTGGCGGGGAAACCTCTGGCGCTGTGGTCGAAGGGTTAAACCTCGACACTTTGGAAATCGGACCCGAAATCGACCCTGGCGTCCCCGCTTTGCGCGCGCGCCCCAACCTGACCGTTGCGCTGAAATCCGGCAACTTCGGCGCACCAGACTTCTTTGCCAAAGCCGCGCAACTGCTAGGCTCGACACCATGAAAGAAGCGCTGTTACGCGAACAAATCTGCGACCTCGCGCGGTCCCTTTATGAACGCGGCCTAACCCACGGCTCTACGGGCAATATATCGGCGCGCACCGACGATGGCGGCTTGCTGGTCTCACCCACAGGCACCAGCTTTGGCCGCCTTGATCCGGCGCGCTTGTCCCGCTTCAACTCGCGAGGCCAACTGGTGTCGGGCGATCAGCCGACAAAGGAAATGCCGCTCCACGCTGCCTTTTATGACACCCGCAGTGCAGCAGGTGCGGTCGTGCATTTGCACTCAACCCACTCGGTTGCCTTATCTATGCTGCCGGACGTGGATGCGGACAACTTCCTGCCCCCACTGACCCCATACGGCATCATGAAACTGGGCCGCGTCAAACTGCTGCCGTTCATTTTACCCGGCGATGCCACAATGGGCGATGCGGTGCGCGGTTTGGCCGGGAAACGCAGCGCGGTCATGCTGGCAAATCACGGCCCCGTCGTGTCGGCAAAAGATGTCGAAGCCGCATGCACCGCCATCGAAGAACTCGAAGAAACCGCGAAACTCGCCTTGATCCTGCGTGGAGCATCCCCGCGCATGCTAACAGATGCGCAAGTGCGCGCGGTGGTAACTCAATTCGATGTGGAGTGGGACGATTGACCAAATTTTCAGCGAATCTTGGGTTTCTGTGGACGGACCGCTCCTTGCCCGATGCGATCCGTGCCGCCCATAAAGCAGGTTTTGATGCGGTTGAATGCCACTGGCCCTACGACACACCAGCGCGCGATGTAAAAACCGCGCTTGATGAAACCGGGTTACCCATGTTGGGCCTTAACACCGCACGCGGAGACCTAGCGGCGGGCGAAAACGGCTTAGCCGCCCTGCCCGGTCGCGAAACCGATGCGCGGGCGGCGATCGACCAAGCGCTTGAATATGCGCGCATCATTGGCGCAAGCGCCGTTCATGTCATGGCCGGATTTGCGAAAGGGGCCACTTCGCATGCGACTTTTAAGGAAAATCTGCTCTATGCGCTGGCGGCGGCGGACGGTCTGACGATCCTGATTGAACCGCTCAACCGCCATGACGCGCCGGGATATTTCCTGAACACCACCGATCAGGCCCGCGCCATCATCGAAGAAATCGACGCGCCAAATCTGAAGTTGATGTTCGATTGTTATCATGTTGGCCGAACTGAAGGCGACGTGACCACGCGATTTGCCACCCTTCAACCCTTGATCGGCCATGTGCAATTCGCCAGCGTACCCGACCGCGGTGCGCCGGATCATGGCGAGCTGAACTACCCAGCTATCTTTGACGCGATCTTGGCGGCGGGGTGGCGTGCTCCACTGGGGGCAGAATACAAACCCGGTGGTGATACGGATGCCACATTAGGTTGGATGCAACGTCTTAGCTGATCACAAATCTCTCCCATCCAGTTTGTCAGCTTAGCACCAATAAATCTTGTTAAATAATTGCGCCCTACGCCCCCTCGTGACAAAGCCTTGCCTCAATTGTTTTTCATAACACCAATAAACAATGGCAATTTTCACGCCAAATCCCGGAGCCCAGGTCATGGACGTTAAAACAATCTCAACATCCCCGATTGAGGGTCAAAAACCTGGCACTTCCGGGCTTCGCAAGAAGACCCGCGTATTCATGGAACCGGGATATCTAGAAAATTTCGTGCAATCGACCTTTGACGCACTTGGAGGCGCGACCGACAAAACTTTCGTCGTTGGTGGTGATGGACGCTTTTTTAATGCCGATGCCATTCAAACCATAATCCGAATGGCGGCTGGCAATGGTGCGGCTCATTTGATCATCGGGCAAAATGGGCTGCTATCAACCCCGGCGGCATCTCATCTTATTCGCAAAAACCAAACAGATGGTGGTTTGATCCTTTC
>CAZBBZ010000452.1:0-2564 GCA_964489925.1 uncultured Rhodobacterales bacterium | reverse complement strand
ACATAATCGGGCAGCGGTTCGCTTTGCTGTGCTTGGGTTGAAAGCGGTGCGGCCAACAGCAATGCTAAATTCGCCGCGAAAACCAAGGGGGAACGGGAAAGCCATGCCAGCAACATTAGCGGACCTTTCAAAGCAGCATCGGGATCAAACTATTACTAAGCTGACCACGTGCGCGGTCCCAAAACCAATCACATTTGGGTTAGAGTTTTGTGAGACCCGGCGTTGAACGCAGCGCTCAACCCTGCTGTTGCTTAATCAAGTCCTTATAAAGCCCGCGAATACGGTGGAACATCGGGCCCGCCTTGCCGCCCCCGATCACCCGCCCGTCAATTTCAAACACCGGGGTTTGCGCGCCAAAGGTGCCAGTTAGAAATACCTCATCCGCGCTATAGGTATCGACCAGGGAATAATTCCGCTCATATACCGGAATGCCATCTGCGCGGCAGACATCGATCACCTTTTGCCGTGTGATCCCGTTCATGCAGTAATCCCCGGTCGAAGTCCAAACCGCCCCTTTGCGCACGATAAAGAAGTTGCACGCATTGGTGGTATTCACAAAGCCAAAGGGGTCGAGCATCAGCGCCTCATCCGCGCCCGCGCGCAAGGCGTGGTTCAGCGCGATGATGCAGTTGAGTTTTGAATGCGAGTTCAGCTTGGCGTCTTGGGTCAGCGGCAGCCCGCGATGATGCGGCACCGTGTGCAGGCGGATGCCGCGCTCAACGATGCTGTCATCCGGCTTGGAATGTTCCGCGATAATCACGATGGTCGATCCAAACACGCTTAGATGCGGGTGCTGGAACGGCTTTTTCTTGCGCCCGCGCGTGACCATCAGGCGGATATGCACGTCTGTGTGCATATCATTGGCGCCAAGCGTGTCGCGGATCGCGGCTGTCAGCTCTGCGCGGGTCTTGCCGATGTCCAGCTCGATATAAAGGGCCGCTTCAAACAGGCGATCAAGATGCTCGTCCAGAAATGCAATATGCCCATCATAAAGCCGCATGCCCTCCCAGATACCGTCGCCCAGCATAAAGCCGCTGTCATAGACCGACACGACCGCGTCCTCGCGCGGGACAATCGCGCCGTCCACATAGATCAGGATGTTGTCGTTGCGCGCATCCGCCGCGGCGTCATGGGTGGAAATATGATCCGCGTCGCTCATCAGGATTTCGCTTTGATCTTTGATGTATCAACCGGACCGCCTTGCGCTTCCCAGGTCGAAAACCCCTCGCGCAGATGAGCCGCATCAAACCCCATGTCATTCAGCGTGGCGACCGTGAGGGCTGATCGCCAACCACTGGCGCAATGGAACACATAGCTCTTGCCCTCCTGGGCGAAGATGTCTTTGTGATAGGGGCTGTCTGGGTCGACCCAAAATTCAATCATACCGCGCGGCGCGTGAATCGCGCCGGGGATCGTGCCTGTACGCTGCAATTCGCGAATGTCGCGGATATCAACGATCACCACATTCGGATCATCAAGTTTCGCGATCAAATCCGGCGTTTCAATTTCCGTGATCCGCGCGCGGGCGGCATGCACCATGTCGCCAGAGGTCATCTTTAGCTTTGCCATGGCGTCACCCTCTCGTACGTTCGGGGATCAAGCCGCGCGGGGCAAAGCGCAGCACCAAGAGCAAAATCAGCCCCATCAGGAACAGGCGCATATGCGGGGCCGCTTCGAGCAAGTGCATCCGCAGCGGGTTGTCATCGGCCATAAAGGAGGTTGCGAAATCCATCCCCCGTGGCCCCATATCCTCGGCAATTGACCAGACGAACCAGATCACAAAACCACCCAGAACCGCGCCCCAGTTATTGCCCGACCCGCCCAAGATCACCATCACCCAGATCAGGAAGGTATAACGCAGTGGCACATATGAAGTCGGCGTGAACTGCCCATCAAGTGTCACCAACATCGCGCCCGCAATGCCGCAAACCGCAGAGCCCAGCACGAACACTTGCAAGTGGCGCGCCGTGACGTCTTTGCCCATCGCCTCGGCCGCATCTCGGTTGTCACGAATGGCACGCATCATGCGCCCCCATGGGGAATTAAGCGCGCGTTCCGCCAGCCACATCAAAATGCCCAGCACCACCACAAACAGCCCCACATAGCCCAGTTTTACGATGATTGACGCAGTGGTATTTGCACTTTCACCGTATTGCGCGGCCAGATCAATGACCCAAGGTTCTTGGCTCAGGTCAATCTCATATGGCACCGGGCGCGGGATGCCTGTGACGTTCTTTACACCGCGCGTCAGCCAGTCTTCGTTCTTCATCAGCGCGATCAGGATTTCGGAAATACCAAGGGTCGCAATCGCCAGATAATCCGCACGCAAACCGAGCGCGATTTTACCAACGATCCACGCAGCACCAGCGGCGAAAATGCCCCCCACAAGCCAGGCCAGCAAGATCGGCATGCCCATGCCCCCAAGATAACCCGCGCGGGCCGGATCAACGGCTTCAATCGCTTCAGATGCGGGGCCGTAAAGCATGCGCGCCGCCACATAGCCCAAGGCCACCAGCACCGCCGTACCCAAGTTGCGCAAGCGCCCCTGCGAGCGCCCGCGCCAC
>CAZBBZ010000451.1:0-2565 GCA_964489925.1 uncultured Rhodobacterales bacterium | reverse complement strand
CGGCCATGGCTTCGATTTCAGGGGTGATGTCGTCGATCAAGGGCAGATGCTTGGCGTCTGGATTGCTAGGGTTATCCGTATAGAGCCCATCCACGTCCGAGAGTAAAAACAGTAAGTCAGCTCCAGCTAGTGCGCCGATTTGCGCCGCCAATCGATCATTGTCGCCAAAGCGGATTTCATCCGTGGCAACTGTATCATTTTCATTCACAATCGGCACACAACCCAATTGCAGCAGCGTTTGCAAAGTGGCCCGTGTGTTCAGATACCGACGGCGGCTTTCGCTATCTTCCAACGTCACAAGCACCTGAGCGGCGGTCAAATCATGGGCGGCCAAGGCGGTTTCATAGGCCCGGCTCAGGCGGATTTGACCCACAGCCGCAGCCGCTTGGGACTGTTCCAGAGACAAAGCTCCAAGACCTAATCCAAGCGCATGGCGGCCAAGGGCGATGGCACCAGAGGAGACCAACACCACGGTTTGCCCACGCGCCCGCGCTTTGGCAACATCGTCCATTAGGGCGGTGAGCCATTCTTCGTTCAGCCCGCCGTCATCATCCACCAAGAGGGCGGACCCGATCTTAACGACGATGCGCTTTGCATTTGAAAAGAGATCTGCCGCACTCATGGCTGCCAGGGTCCCTCGGGCTCCACATAAGCATCCGCCGCATGGCGGGCATCAACAAGCGCGCGCAAGGCGCGCAGCACTTCGGTCACGCCCGCGCCTGTGACGCCGGACATGACAAGGGGGTGTTCCGCACCCTCTTTGACCAGCTCGGCGGCCAAATCAGACATATAATCGTTATCGGCGGCATCGACCTTGTTAATCACCGTCACGCGGGGCTTTTCAAGCAGCTCTGCGGGGTATTTGGCGATTTCGCCCAAGATGATTTTATAATCGGCCACAGGGTCCGTGGCGGTCCCGTCAACGATATGCAGCAAGGCCGAACAGCGTTCGATATGGCCCAAAAAGCGATCACCGATGCCTTTGCCTTCGTGGGCGCCTTCGATCAGGCCGGGGATATCGGCGATTACCAGTTCAGTATTATCGACAGGCACAACCCCAAGGTTGGGGTGCAACGTGGTGAAAGGATAGTCCGCAATTTTGGGGCGCGCGTTTGAAACGGCGGCCAAAAAGGTCGATTTGCCAGCATTGGGCATGCCCAACAAACCGATGTCTGCGATCAGTTTCAGACGCAGCCACAACACACGCTCAAGCCCCGGCAGGCCGGGATTGGCCGTGCGCGGGGCGCGGTTGGTGGAGGATTTGAAATGCAAGTTACCAAACCCGCCAGAGCCACCTTCGGCAAGCAATGCCCGCTGGCCCACACGGGTTAGATCAGCGATTAGCGCGTCTTGGTTTTCGTCCAAAATTTCAGTGCCAACAGGCACTTTCAGAATGATATCTTCGCCAGAGCGACCAGTTTTCTGCCGCCCTGCCCCGCCGCGCCCGTTTTGCGCGAAAAAATGCTGCTGATAGCGGAAATCAATTAGCGTATTCAGACCATCCACAGCTTCGGCCCAGACGGACCCACCATTGCCACCGTCGCCCCCATCGGGGCCACCGTATTCAATGTATTTTTCCCGGCGGAACGAGGCAGCGCCGTTACCCCCTTGGCCGGAGCGAATATTAACTTTAGCGAGATCGAGAAATTTCATGGCTTCCTTTTGGCGGGCGCTGACCTATTGGTCAATGCGCCCGAAAGAATGCGTACCGATACGTGGTACATCAATCTTTTTGTTCCAACCTTTCCAGTTCCCAGATTTTGACGTTCTTGTCTTGGGCCAGCGAAAAGTCTTCGCCTTCACCTGTTAAAGCAAAGCCGTTCTTTTCCAGCACCCGGCGCGAGGCGGCGTTGCCTTGAAAGACAGAGGCTGTCAGGACCGGGTAGTCGTATTCGCTGGCGTGAGCGACAACCGCGCTTAACGCTTCGGTCGCGATGCCAAGCCCCCAGAAAAACGAGCCCAACCAATAGCCAAGCGAGCCATCCGCGCGCAGGCTGATTAAGCCCACAAGGTCGGTGCCATAGCTTTTGGTGGCGTCAATCGCCCAGACTTTGTCGCTATAATCAGGCGCAAGCACCCGTTCCAAGAACAGTGACACCACTTCCGGCGGATTTGGATGCGGGATAAGGGTGGTCATCGAGGATACGCGCCAATCCGAAGAATACAGCGAAATGCGTGCCACATCCGCCGTTTTCAAGCCGCGCAAGGCAAGCCTTTCGGTTTGAAGAACAAGAGGTTGGTTGGTTTGCGTCAACATTTTCATCCTCCCCAGATGAGCGCGTAAAAGACCGAGGCAAGCATGGCCGCCGCCAGCCCCCTCATGAGCCAAATTTCTTTGTCCGTGCCGCCAATGAACTTGGCGATTTGCACACCAAAGAGCATCCAGAGCGGTTGCAGCACGCATTGCACGGCCAACAATCCGAGTGACAACGCGAGAGTCGCGGCAAACGGCGTTGCATCAGCGGCGATAAAATTGGTGAGCGTGCCAAGGATCATTGCCCAAGCTTTGGGATTGAGCGGGTGCACAATCAGACCTTGAACAAAACTGGGCGGTTTTTCTTCTGC
>CAZBBZ010000450.1:0-2580 GCA_964489925.1 uncultured Rhodobacterales bacterium | reverse complement strand
CCGAAGGTAACGTAGTAGATGTCGCTCCTACCCAAAAGTTGGTACAGTGACGATGGACGTTAAGGCAGCGGTTGAAGCGGCCAAAGGCGGCGAAGTTCAGTTCAAAGCTGAAAAAGCTGGCGTTGTTCATGCGGGTGTTGGCAAAGCCTCCTTCACGAACGACAATCTGACTGAAAACGTGCAAGCCTTTATCGACGCTGTGGCTAAGGCCAAACCGTCGGGCGCTAAAGGCACTTATATGAAAAAGATCGCCATTAGCTCGACTATGGGCCCCGGCGTGACCATTGACGTAAGCGACGCAACCTCAAGCTAGGTTGGCGCGTTAAGAAATTCCCTAGCGTGAGTTGGGGATGTTCGTGAGGGCGGCCTTAAAACCGGCCTCACTCGTCCAAGACGGTGGGTGTCTCTAATCTGGGGGGCATAATTCCTGCCTGAGACGGGAAGCGGATGAAATCGAGATTTAGCTCTAATCGGCTGTTTCGCGATTTTGGCTGGGACCCGTAGATCGGACCCTAAGCGGTTCTGCAATTTTGCAGGGCCAAACATGAGCCGGGTGACATTTGTCGCCCATAAATTGGAGCAAAACGTGGATAGAGCCCAAAAAGAGGAAGTGGTCAAAGAACTTGGCCAAATCTTTACGGACTCTGGTGTTGTCGTGGTTTCACGCTACACCGGCCTATCCGTTGCTGAGATGCAGGATTTTCGGGGCCGCTTGCGCGACGCCGAAGGTGCCGTACGTGTCGCCAAAAACAGGCTCGCCAAAATCGCTCTGTCAGGGACGCCATGCGAAAGCATGACCGAAATGATGGATGGAATGACGGTACTTTCCTATTCCGAAGATCCGGTTGCAGCGGCGAAAGCCACTGTTGCCTTTGCCAAGGACAACGACAAGTTGGAAATCCTTGGTGGGTCGATGGACGGGGATCTACTTGATCCAGCCGGCGTTAAAGCGGTGGCAGCCATGCCTTCGCGCGAAGAGTTGCTTGCAACAATCGCGGGAATTCTTGGCGCACCAGCTTCGAACATCGCAGGCGCAATTGGCGGACCAGCTTCTGCTATCGCATCGTGCATCGCCACGGTCGAAGAAAAAGCAGAGGCTGCCTGAGCACAGCAATGAATTTGGCCGGCGGACGCGCGAACAGCGGACCCACCGGATCAACAACGAAACGAACATTAGGAAGCTAAAACAATGGCTGATATCAAAAAACTTGCAGAAGAGATCGTCAATCTGACCCTCAAAGAAGCTGCTGAACTTAAAGACCTTCTAAAAGACGAGTACGGCATCGAACCTGCCGCTGGTGGCGCTGTCATGATGGCAGGCCCAGCAGGTGGTGGCGACGCTGGTGGCGCTGCTGAAGAGAAAACTGAATTTGACGTTATCTTGCTTGAAGCAGGCGACAAAAAGATCAACGTGATTAAAGAAGTTCGCGGCATCACTGGTCTTGGTCTGAAAGAAGCAAAAGACCTAGTTGAAGCAGGCGGCAAAGCAGTGAAAGAAGCTGCACCAAAAGCTGAAGCTGAAGAAATCAAGAAAAAGCTCGAAGAAGCCGGCGCTAAAGTCGAACTTAAGTAAGTGCTTTTTTAGGTGCGCAACGCGCGCCACGAATAATGGGCTGGACCGGCGTAAATCGGTCCAGCCTGACGCGTCTCTCAAGGGGCCTTTGGTTTTCATAGGCAAAAGACCTCTTGAAAGGTGCGGCGGATCCGGGCGCTGACTGGTGGGACAGTTGGCTGGTATAGGGTCCAAGAACCTCACAGTGGCTGATGGCATCGGGCGCCCAACCGAAGTCATTAGAGACAAGCGACCGAAAGGTAGGCAACAGCACTATGTCCCAAGCGCAAACAGGCCATAAAAGAATTCGTAAATATTTTGGTAAAATCCGTGAAGTCGCGGAAATGCCAAATCTCATTGAAGTTCAGAAAAGTTCTTACGATCTATTTCTGGAAAGCGGCGATCAACCGACCCCACTAGACGGGGAAGGGATCAACGGCGTTTTCCAATCTGTATTCCCAATCGAAGATTTCAACGCGACCGCTCGACTAGAGTATGTGTCCTATGAGTTGGAACACCCCAAATACGACGTAGAGGAATGTCAGCAACGCGACATGACCTACTCGGCTCCGCTGAAAGTGACTTTGCGTCTTATCGTATTTGATATGGACGAAGACACAGGCGCGAAGTCTGTCAAAGACATCAAAGAACAAGACGTCTTTATGGGCGATATGCCTTTGATGACGAAAAACGGTACGTTTGTTGTGAATGGCACCGAGCGTGTGATCGTTTCGCAAATGCACCGCTCGCCCGGCGTGTTCTTTGACCACGACCGTGGCAAGTCGCACTCCTCTGGTAAACTCTTGTTCACCTCGCGGGTTATTCCTTACCGCGGCTCATGGCTCGATTTTGAGTTTGACGCCAAGGATATTGTACACGCGCGGATCGATAGAAAGCGGAAGCTGCCTGTCACCACATTGTTGTACTCGCTCGGCCTGACCCAGCAAGACATCATGGAAGCCTATTACGATAAGGTCACCTTCACAGAGGTGAAAAAGAAGGGCTGGAAAACCAAGTTCTTCCCCGAT
>CAZBBZ010000449.1:0-2585 GCA_964489925.1 uncultured Rhodobacterales bacterium | reverse complement strand
TGGTATCCAAAATACTGCCCCGCCCCGTGTTTGCCGCACAGTTCACCAAAGCATTTACAGGGCCAATTTTACCCACCGCATCCGGCACCAGCCGTTGCACGCTATCCATGTCGTTCAGCTCTAGCGGCAGGCAATGCACCTCTGCGCCAAGGGCTGAAAGTTCGGCGACCGCCGCCGCGCCCTTTTCCGGCGTTCTAGCGGTAATCACCAAGCGTTGCGTCCCTTGGGCGATCAACTCTTTCGCAATCGCCAGACCAAGCCCTTGGTTGCCGCCCGTTACGATTGCACCCGTTTCGCTATGCGTGCTCATGGTTTTGCTCCTCGCTATGTTGCGGCCAAATTGCTAACCGCATCCCACAAGGCGTCTGGCACCTCTACAGGGTCAAAGGTTTTGCGCGCCGCACCGGGGATACGCACCTCTGGATCATCCGCCAAAGCACTTGCCATGCGGTCAAACCGCTCGAAAAACGAGCTGTTATTCGCCTTTGGATCAATCAACACGTAAAACTGTCCCAGATCATGGGGCGGACCGTCGGGCAGTTTCAATCCCTTCACGTCCAGCGAATTGACCGAAGCGGTCATGCCCGCCGCCAATGCTTCGACCAACAGACCCAGCGCCCAGCCTTTGTAATCCGCCGCCGAGCGCAACGCCCCTTGCAAGGCCGCCTCTGGATCATCCGTGGGCTTGCCGTTTGCATCAACCGCCCAAGCAGGCGATATCTTTTCACCTGCGGCTTTGGCCATGGTGATTTTGCCAAGCGCGACAGCGGCAGTGGAAAAATCCGCGTGCATGGCGGGCGCCCCGTCTTGGCTAGGAATCGTGAAGGCAATCGGGTTGGTGCCTAAAATGCGGCTCTTTCCCCCCGGCCCTGCAACAATCGCCGAGGCATTGGTCATGCCAATCCCGATCAGCCCTTCGGCGGCGATCTGTTCAGTGAAAAACCCTACCGAGGTACAGGTATGGGAATGGGCCACGCCAAGCTGTGCAATTCCGTTTTGACGCGCGGCCGCAATCGCCATTGGCAATCCACGTGCAAAAGCGGGTTGGGCAAAACCGAACCTAGCATCCACCAGAACCGAGCCGGGCAGCGGCGCCACAACCTCAGGCTCCACCGTGCCATTCACCCGGCCAGAACTGAGTTGCGTGCAGTAGCTTTCAAGGTAGTAAAGCCCGCAAATGATATTGCCCGTTTCTTCGGCCCGCGCCACCGCGCGCGCAACGCTTTGCGCTTGGAACGCGCCCGCCCCATGTGCAAGCAAGGCATCACGCGCCGTCGCCTCGATCTGTGCCACTGATATTTTCATACGTTTTACTTTCCTATTCCGATGGTCCCGCACCAGAGGCGCGCGAGGCCGCCGTTTCTGGCACATATGTGCGCGCGGCAAAGTCTTCCAAGTCTTGCCAAGCCTGCCCTGATACGGGCCTAGACCCCCAGCTTGGCGCGTTTATCGCCCCTGACATATCGCTTGGACAAATGGACACATCCATAACATCAGGGGGCGCAAAATCATCGTCGCACTGAACACCACCCGGCCCGCAAAACAAGTTGTCGTCATCCAAAGCGATCCGCCAACTTTCTGTCTGCCCTGACAGAAATGCAGCCGCTACCAAAAGAGGGGCGGCAACCGCGCCCAACTCTTTATCCATCTCAGGTGGATCGTCCATCAAAGCCACCATCGCGCGCAAGCCACAAAGGGGCAGCGCCGCGTCCTGCCCGCCACTGCACGCACAGGCGCGCGGGGTGCGCAGCAAGCTGGCCACCGTCTCTGCCCCTGGCAGGCCATGGGCCGACAGCTGATAGGCCGCATGGCCCGCTTCTTCGGCCATGCCCCAAGGACAGCCAGCCCCCCTCACGGCTTTGCTCGCAATGGCGCGAATTTCTGCCAAGCTGCGACGCGCGTGCTTCATGCAGCCCCGACCACACCGGGCAGGACCCAATCATCCGCATCTCTGTCAAACAATTCACGGGGAAACGGCGCGTTCTGGAACATGGTGATACGCACCCAACGATCAGACCGCGGATCAAACCGCGTCGCCCCGAAAAATGACAACTTGCACCGCAGCATATCCACGGGCATTAAATCCGCCGAAATCAGATTGTCGCGAATTTCCGCATAAGGCCCCTGCCGCGACATCTGCACCCGGCGAATGATCCGACGATGTTCTGGCCGCGTTTGCAAGAACGCCGCCACCCGCGTTTTGGGCGAGGCTTTGCGCATGTCCCGCGACAGCGCCGCCACCGCGCGCGCAATATCAAGGGGCTGTTCGCGCTCATGGCCCTGCTCGTCAAACCGCTCACCTAAGCGAGGTTCCAACTTCGCCTCCGATACGTACCAAAAGCGCGCACAGTTTTGCGGCGCTCTGTAACGCTCGGCCAAGGCCCAGCGATAGTTGTTCATGATGATCTCGGATAACGCCGCCAACGTCATCGCCCCCTCAATGCGCACCCCATCGGTTTCATCGCATCCCATCTGGTCCGCAAGATCGTCGATCAAATCGCCATGCGGCTCCAGCATGAGCGACAACAAAAGCTCTTGCCCCTCGGCGCTTAACGCCTGTTCGCCCCAGCGCCACAGCGCGTCCC
>CAZBBZ010000448.1:0-2593 GCA_964489925.1 uncultured Rhodobacterales bacterium | reverse complement strand
TGGAAGTTATTGAAACAAGAAAAATGTGCCGTGTGGGGGCACCATTTTATTATCCAAAATAGTCCGATGACGAAGCCCTTTGTCCGATAGTGTTTTATGCTATCCGATAAAAACCCCAGATTTGGGTGCCTTATGGGGGCCTTGCCCAATTAGGCAAAATCAAAAGCCCCTCAAATGGCATTGACGGATACAAAGATTCGAAACTTAAAGGCCAAAGACAAAACCTATAAGGTCAGCGGCTTTGAAGGGTTTTACGTACTTGTCCCGCCCGCAGGCTCTAGGCTTTGGAATTTGAAGTATCGCCTTGATGGGAAAGAGCGGAAATTATCGTTGGGCGCTTACCCAACGATTTCCCCTTCTCGCCCAACGCCCCGGTGAAATCCGACGGGCAAATGGAAGGCCTTTGACGTTTACGTTTGGTCGATCCCGGCCAAGAAAATGGAGAGGCGCAAAAAAGGCGCCCCTTAAGTAGGGCGCCCTTCGCATTAAAGTATTATGCAACTACATCGCAGATGGGTTCATGGTGAACATCAGGATTTGACCACCGGCGTCGCCACCGATCGCTTCCACTGCCCCAGAGGATTCAGGGCGCGCTTGGATAACACCGATGTAGGTTTGCTGCGCCGTCGACATGGCACCACGGATGTCTTGACGGCCTGAACCGGCCAATTCTTCCATGGTGTAGAACGACGCATCGTCTTTGGTTGCGATCAAAGCCGTGACGGGCCAAGAGCCAGAAAACTCTGTTGTCCCCGGTTTGGTGAAAGCACCGCCCAAAGCAGAAACACCGGCCTCATAGCGCGAACTGTGCTTGCCGCCGGCAATAGCCAATAGGTGCGCATCCGAAATGCTCATGTCCTCGCTAAGCGAAATCACGTATTTGCGCTCTCCAAAGTCGTTGCCGCTGTCTTCATCAACGATCAGATAATCCCCATCGGCAGTTTTTGCCCAGTAAAGGCCATCTGGCGCGATCATTTGCGCTTTGCCTTTTTCCATGTGAATGGACGCATCGCCGTCTTTGGTTTTGCCCTCATCACCAATTTTCAGCGTCAACGCGCCATCCCAAGCGCCAACCGAACGAGTCACGGCAGCTGGCAGCAAGGCGGGTAGCGTTTCGCCATCAAACGCGAAACCGCCAAAGTCGACCATGAATAGACCGCCTTTGTTGGTCATGTTGGCGAAATAGCGAGGCGCGCCGGAAGGATCCGCCGCCACATGTTCGACCTTGCTGTCACCGTTGAAATAGATGTGGCCTTCGGGCTGCTCGTCTTCAGTCTCCCAAAGCATCATCTCAGTGTCTTGAACGGCAACAGGCGCATCAAATCCAGCCCATTGGTAAGAGGTCGGCACGAAGTTCGCTGCAAATGAACCCGGCGCGTCTTTGTTCTGGATATACTCGTCAATCATGTTGGCCGTTGGGTGCGGCTCTGCAACCAAAGCGGCTGCAACGTCAGTGCTAACGGCCATGCCGTAAAGCTTGCCAAACAAAAGACCATTACGAGCAAGGAAGCTGTCACGCGCGTTCGCAGTTGCATAATCAATCGCAAACCCGTCAGCCATTTTGCCCTTCATGCCCACGTAAACCTTTAGCGGTGCAGGCTCTTGACCGTGGTTATAGCCGGATGCAACGATCACAACATAATCTGGATGACCAGAGTTGATCGGCATCAGCTTTTCGTAACCTGTCTGGCCCAAAGCAGGCACTGTGTAGGCGGTTTCATTCGCAATATCTACAACCACGGACGCGAGGCCCATCGTGGCCGCTGAATCGGCAGCACCAGCAGGGAACATGCGACCGATTTCCCATTCTTCAGCAGTCAGCCAAACGTCATCAGCAAAGCCGATGCCCGCACCGTATTTGTTGGCCTGCTCGTACCAAGCACCACAGAAGGACTGGAAGAAATAATCAGCAGCAGACAAACGGTACTTTGGTGCGAACTGCATCAATGTTCCATCCGGGCGTGTTTGGTTGCCCCATTTCGCCGAAAGATCGCTTGGGTCGTATGACGGGGCCGTCACCATCTCACCAAAAGCGTTGTAGACTTTGTTGAACAGTTTGCCCGAACCTTTGACCATTGTGCTGGCCGCAGCGTCGGTGGTCATGAAGCTCGCGAAGGCAGAGCGATCATAGTCGATTGTGTGGATGTGCGACCCAGTGAAGGATACGCCATTGGCCATTTCCCAAGGGTATGTCTCAGGCTTGGGCGCGCTTCCCATCGTCGCGTAGCTTTCGGACTGATACGTCACGCGCACGGTGTTTTCGTCGTGCAACCAAGCGGCTTGGCCGTCTGGGTAACCCGTCAATGCCATGCCGGTATTTGCGTCAACTTCCCCAACCGTCGCCAGCGCTTTGAAATTCGCGAAAGGGAAATTGGTGTTGGCACTTTCGCCGTCTTTCAACGCAGTCGTGGCAAGACCAGCCTCTGGGATAAGCGCGGTGGTTTGGCCGAGTGTTTTTGCGCCGTGGCCACCCGCAAATGCGGTTAGGGCCGTGGTCATCATCAAGGTCGTGGTAGCAAATGTAAGCGATGCAGCTTTGTTAAGCATCAAACTGTCCTCCAGTTGGGTTTCAACTGAGATGTCCTAGGTGACT
>CAZBBZ010000447.1:0-2602 GCA_964489925.1 uncultured Rhodobacterales bacterium | reverse complement strand
GTTAGCAACTGATCAGCGAGGTATATAGGAGTGGGCAAAACACCTTGCAACCGTCCGAGTGAATGGAATTCACAGGTTTTTTCGAAATTGGCCTGTGAAATAGATGTTTCGTCTCAAAAGATGCCGTTTTTCACCAAACCCAACGTACAAATGAGCCATCTTAAAGCATCATCTGAACTTGCTGATTTTTTCCTTCTCGATTTTCACCGTTTCCGCGTTCCACCGAAACAGAGGGCGCGGGGCATCGCGTTCAAACCGTCCAAATTGACCAACCCGGTGATGCCAAAACCCGTGGTCCGTAAAACGCCGCGTTAATGAGCGCGCGGATGGCAGAACCTCTATAAGCGTCACCGCTTTTCCGGACTTCGCCATGGCTTTGGCTTTTTTCAGCACCGACCGACGTGTGAACAAGCGCGCTTTTAGAACCACAGTGTCAGGCGGTGCGCCTTGGCAAAACTGGGAAAACGGAAATTGGCAGGTAGCCATCTCTGGAACGACTGAATCGCGCGTTGATCCTTGCTCAAAGCCGTCCTTTAAGGTTCGCAGCAAAGGCGCAATTTTTGAGGGCTCCAAAATCCCGATCTGCATCAAGTTAATCAGCCTGCTCCGCTGCGACGCTTCAAAACTCTGCTCAGTCTCTACCCGTTTCTCATCACCCAAGTATTTGCGCAAAAACAAAGTCAGACTTGCGCCCAGTTGCGTCAGGTCTTTTGGCGCCCGATTTGCCGCCCTCAAAGAGCTAGACGCAAAGCCGTGCGTCACCCGCGCATCAGGCACATAAGCAGTCGCCCACACCGAGCGGTTGAAGCGCATGTTTAAGTCGGCCTCATCAAGGTAAAACTGAAACCCTTCGTCAAACAAACCAACATCTTGCAAAGCTGACCGCCGAAACGCGCAATTCGTTCCCGCAGTTTTAATGGCGTAAACCTGATTGGGCGGAAACACTTGAACCGTTTCCGGCTGCGCGACATGGCGATCCGCGCCGTGGCGATCAACCTGCGTCAACCCCCATTGGGTATCCACACCATTCCTGCCAATAACCAACCCACCAACAGCGCCAACCTTTTCCGTTTCAAAGGGCGCAATCAAACGACCCAACCAAGTCGGCTCTGGAACCGCATCATCATCGCAAAACGCGATAATTTGCCCGGCCGCAACCGCAATGCCTGCATTGCGCGCAGCCGAAATATTGGCGGGCGAAAATTCGACGACTTTCGCGCGCGCCATCAACGGGTAGCGGCGCACCAAAAGATCCGCTTGGTTAGAAACAACGATCACTTCGAAGTTTCGGTATGTTTGAAGACGAAGCGCCTTTAGAGTGCGGCCCGGTTCGTCAACGCGATCCCGGTTTAATACAATGACACTGACTTGCGGCGATGTCGTCAATCGATCCCCTGCGTCCTCATGATCGATTCAATACGTTCGACATCGATCGGGTTGTTCAACTCCCAAAACTCGGCACCACGGGCTTTGACTTCGACGCATTGAACGGGAATGCCAGCCTCCATAAACCGAAGCTGTTCTAGGCCTTCCAAATTCTCAAGCACGCCCGGTGCGACCGAGAGATATCGATCAAGCCCATCCGCGCGGTAAGCATAGACCCCAACGTGGTGAAACACGGGCGTCGCATCCTCAGCCTCAAAGATTTGCGGACAATGAGGCACCACTTCCTTTGAAAAATAAAGCGCCGTTCCGTCAGCCGCAAAAACCGCCGTTGTTCCGCCGACACGACCCGCCGCGCGATCCGCTTGCAAGCTGGTCAACGTCTTACCGTTGCAGCGCAAAACAGGCGTTGCCACCGCCGCATCTGGATTTGCCTTCATCGCAGCTACAAGGTCTTCGATAAACCAAGCGGGCGTCAACGGCGCATCCCCTTGAAGATTGACGATAATGTCAGCGTCACTGCCAAGTGCCACGCGCGCCGCCGCACATCTTTCGGTGCCATTGCGCAAATCTTCTGAGGTCATAACAACCTGCGCACCAAAGGCTTCGCAAGCAGAGGAAATCCGGTCGTCATCAGTGGCCACAACCACCTCGTCAATTCCCGGAACCGCTTTGGCTGCATCCCAGCTACGCTCGATCAGCGTTTTCGAGCGCCCATTGGCACCCGTCAAAGCGACCAGAGGCTTGCCGGGATAACGGGTTGATGCATAGCGCGCCGGAATGACGATCAGCGTTTTCATGTCAGCCTTTGATAAGCGCTACATGCGGGGCGCTGGCAATAAAGAACGGGTTCTCGTAGCCGGATTTTCCGTAAGTAAAGACCGTATGATCGTCAAAGCGAACCATCGACCCGCCCGCACCGCGCAAGACCGCATCACCTGCGGCTGTATCCCATTCCATCGTGCGCCCCAGTCGTGGGTAAATGTCTGCCTCGCCTGTTGCCACAAGGCAAAACTTCAAAGACGACCCCGCGCTTTCAAAGGACCCCACATCGTATTTGTTGATGTAATCATCCGTCGCCTGATCCCGGTGCGACTTGGACGCAACAACGGTCAAAGGCGTGCGCGGTTCGGTAACGCGAATAGGCTTGGTTTCCCCAATTTGATCCGCTTCAAAATCACCTGTTTCTTCGACGGACGATCCGTCCTGATCGGTAAAG